>JAKIVF010000004.1 GCA_021647145.1 Methylococcaceae bacterium
ATAAATATCTATTAATGAAAATTTAACTTAAACTTTTAACTTTGATCAGGTTAAAAAATAACCATTATTTTTCATAAGATTACATTTAGCTTTTTAAAGTGGCGGAAGCTTGTGGGTAATCAGGTAAACTTTTGATTTATTAGTATATATCACTCAATTCATCAAGGAATAGTCTATGCTTTCTGAAGCCGTTGTTGAGCTATCACGCTGGCAATTTGCAATTACATCTCTATACCATTTTCTGTTTGTCCCTTTAACAATAGGTTTATCTGTTCTGCTTGCTATTATGGAATCAACTTATGTTATGACAGGGCGTGAAATTTACAAGGATATGACTCAGTTTTGGGGGAAATTATTCGGTATTAATTTTGCTTTGGGTGTCACCACCGGGTTAACAATGGAATTTCAGTTTGGCATGAACTGGTCCTATTTTTCACATTATGTAGGGGATGTCTTTGGTGCACCACTAGCTATTGAAGGTTTAATGGCTTTTTTTATGGAATCAACCTTTGTCGGATTGTTTTTCTTTGGCTGGGATAAATTATCTAAAGGGGAGCACCTTATAATCACTTGGTTGGTTGCCTTGGGCTCTAATTTATCAGCCCTTTGGATACTTGTTGCTAATGGCTGGATGCAAAACCCCGTAGGGTCTGAATTTAATTTTGAAACCATGCGCATGGAAGTCACTAACTTTGAAGCCATAATTTTTAACCCGGCTGCACAAGTTAAATTTGTCCATACCGTTGCTGCTGGCTACACGACTGCATCAGCTTTTGTCTTAGGTATTAGCGCTTATTACATGCTGAAAGGTCGAGATGCCGCTTTTGCACAACGATCTTATACCATTGCTGCTGGCTTTGGATTAGCAGCTGTTCTTTCAGTGATTGTCCTTGGTGATGAAAGTGGCTATACCGATGGAGAGGTACAAAAAGCAAAGTTAGCTGCTATTGAAGCAGAATGGCATACTGAACCGCCACCTGCCGCTTTTACTGTAGTCGGCATCCCCGATCAAGAGCAAATGAAAACGCATAATGCAATTAAAATCCCCTGGATTTTAGGACTGATAGGCACTCGTTCATTTGATACCCCGATTATTGGTTTATCCGAAATACTAGAAACAAACCGACTGAGAATTCAAAATGGAATCACAGCTTATGGGTTATTACAAAAATTAAGAGATGACAAAAAAAATGAATTACTAATCACTAAATTTGAGGCGGTAAAAAAAGACTTAGGGTACGGACTATTACTCAAACGTTATACAGAAAAGGTTATTGATGCAACTGACGAACAAATAGAAAAAGCGGTTAAATATTCAATTCCTCAAGTTGCCCCTTTATTTTGGACATTTAGAGTCATGGTTGCCTGTGGTTTTATTTCCTTAATCGTTTTTGTTATTGCAGTCATAGCAAGCTCAATTAGAAAATGCCGTAAAGAATGGATTTTAAAACTTAGCTTATATTCAATGCCCTTACCCTGGATCGCCTGTGAAACTGGCTGGTTCGTTGCAGAATTTGGCAGACAACCCTGGACAATTGCAGAAGTTTTACCTACATTTCTAAGTGCTTCCTCATTAACTGAATGGGATATTATTCTTAGTCTGGCGGGTTATATTATTCTATACACTGTTTTTTTTATTATTGAAATATTCTTAATGATGAAATTTATCAAACTTGGCCCAAGTAGCTTACATAAAGGACGTTATCATTTTGAAATAGATGAAAGAGGCTTATCATGATTTTTGACTACGAAACAATGCGCATAATATGGTGGGCACTTTTGGGCGCATTACTAATTGGTTTCTCCGTCACAGGCGGGTTTGATTTAGGGGTAGCGGTACTATTACCCTTTCTCGGAACCAATGATAATGAACGACGAGTTATTATCAATTCAATTGGCCCAACATGGGAAGGCAATCAAGTATGGTTTGTGATGGCAGGAGGAGCTTTATTTGCCGCATGGCCTCTGGCCTATGCTGTTTCCTTTTCCAGCCTGTACTTTCCACTGCTACTAACATTATTTGCCTTATTTTTAAGACCCTTAGGTTTTGATTACCGAAGCAAACTACCCAACCAAACATGGCGTAAAACCTGGGATAAAGCTCTCTTTACTGGAGGACTAGTCCCAGCAGTCATTTTTGGTATTGCATTTGGTAATTTATTGGTAGGTATTCCTTTTCATTTGGAAAATGACATGCGGATGATTTATCACGGCAATATGATGACTTTATTAAATCCATTTGCCGTTTTAGCAGGTATTTTAAGCTTATCCATGTTTACCATGCACGGTGCAGTTTACTTACAAATTAAAACTGAAGCAGATATTCAGCAAAGATCCAAAGAAAAAGTACGCTTATTTGTACCGCTGACCTTAGCTTTTTTTGCTTTGGCAGGTTATTGGCTTACTTTTTTAGATGGCTACCATATTACCTCAGAAATATTTCCTACTAGCCCGTCAGACCCATTAGATAAATTTGTTAAGCGTGAACCAGGTTTATGGCTTGATAATTATGGACATTACCCTAATTTATGGTTACTTCCCTTGTCCACTTTTATTACTGGCTGCATAACATTAATACTATCATCCCTCAATAAACCTGGCAGTGCATTTATCTTTAGTGCCATGACTGTAGCCAGCATTATTTTAACGGCAGGATGCTCAATGTTTCCTTTCCTTATCCCATCAAGTATTTCCTTAACTAGCTCGCTAACAGTATGGGACTCTAGTTCAAGTCTAAAAACCTTAACCATCATTTTTTGGGTTACGGCTTTCTTTTTGCCTTTGATTATGATCTACACAAGCTGGGTTTTTCGTGTTTTACGCGGAAAAATAACAGTTGAACATATTAAAAAAAACAACCATACAGCGTATTAACCTAAGAGGAATTTATGTGGTATTTTAGTTGGATTTTAGGTGTATTACTGGCTTGTTCATTGGGTATTATCAATGTCCTGAGGCTAGAGGCTCAAGAAGCATTAGCAAAAGAGCATGTTGCTATTGACCCTCTGACACAATTATTAATTAAAGAAAGCATTTTAGAACGCCTACATGAAAAAGTCGAAAATTCTAAGCGTAATGAAATGCCCTTTTCTTTACTGTATATTAGTTTAACCGATTTTAAAACTAAACATCAGATGGCTGACTACGAAATGGACACAACGCTACTAAAGGTTGTTGATTCATTCAAAAAAGATATCCGTAGTGGCTTAGACATTCCTGCAAGAGTGGGGGAAGAAGATTTTCTAATCGCATTTCCAGGCGTTCCATTAGCCCGAGTTGAAATTATTGCCGATAAAATTAAAACAAATATCTTCTCAAAGATTAAAACACCCAGAGAAACGGCTGTTGATATAAGTATAGGTACTGCTGAGTTTACTCACCATAACAACCTAATCTCAGATGATGTTTCTATGGGTATGAGCGAAATTGAAGCCTTGTTGAATATAGCGATAGGAAAGTGTTTTGAATCAAAAAATACATAATTTTTAACACACCCTCTCAATTATCAGTATAAATTTACCTGATTATCCACAAGCTTCCGCCACTTTAAAAAGCTAAATGTAATCTTATGAAAAATAATAGTTATTTTTTAACCTGATCAAAGTTAAAATTTAAGTTAAATTTTCATTAATAGATATTTATTATTTTTCAATACCTTACAAAGTCATCTACTGATTCGGCGGAAGCTTGTGGGTAATCAGGTAAATTTATGCCTGTTGACATTCTAATAACTATACTTATAACAGCCATAATCCAGTCAGTTTTTGGTGTAGGTGTTTTATTATTTGGGACACCTATTCTTCTGATACTCGGCTATGATTTTATTAATGCATTAAGCGTGTTACTACCTGTTTCAATAGCAATTAATTCATTACAAATAATTAAACACTTTCAATATATAGATATTCCTTTTTACAAGCACTTACTAATCTACAGCATTCCTTTTGTTATTATTTTTTTGTTTCTAGTTAGCACAAAACACGTTAACATTAATTTACTGGTGGGTAGTTTTCTTGTTTTAGTCGCATTAAAAAATATTTTCCCAACGATTGAACAAAAACTCGAAAAAACATTTAAACATGAAAAAATCTATTTTTCCTTAATGGGAGTAATACATGGCTTAACTAACTTAGGCGGCTCTTTACTCACCGCTATTGTTCATAGTAAAAACCATGAAAAAAATAGTTCTCGAGTCACAATTGCAATTTGCTACGCAACTTTTGCTTTTTTTCAACTCATCACCTTACTTCTTATTGGTAAGCAATTTGAACTATCCTTTGCTGAAAATATGAGTTTTTTGCAAATAGGTGTTTTCGTTTTTTTGATTACGGAGGAAATAGTTTATAACGATATAGATAATAAAAAATATAGACAATTTTTTTCTGTATTTTTATTAATTTCAGGTCTCTTACTCATCATAAAATAATTATAAACCCGAGGCACTTCCATGAAAAAAATATTAAATTACTTTTTAATCGGTATATTAGCTTTTATCCCTATCTATTTGATTGGAAGCATTGTTTTCTTTGTTAACGATAAGTTTTCAGATTTAGTTAGGTTTGTTTACGGCTATTATGACAACTACCTAACCACCGCTCTAATTTTTGCATTCAGCTTTTTGATGTTTTCTTATATTGGCTATCGTTTAAGTCTTGGAAAATCATCCATCATTTCTGCTATTGATTATACTATTAACCAAATTCCCTTTTTAAATAGTATTTACAGAGTGACCAAAAAATTGGTCAACATGTTTTCAGGACATGAGCAAAAAACAGCGCGTGAAGTAGTTTATATCGAATACCCAAAAGAAGGCTTATGGGTTCCAGCATACGTTACAAATAAAGAGAAAGACCGGTACATTCTATTTGTTCCAACATCTCCCAACCCTACGTCTGGCTTTACAATAATTGCACATGAGTCAAAAGTTGTGAAATCTAAAATGGATATTGAACAAGCGACCAGCTTTATTATTAGTGTTGGTGTAGATTACGATCTATCTAATGAAGCCACTAAATTGCCTAAATGAATGCTTTAGAAAACTTTCTAAGCCATCTTAGTTCGCTAGTTTGGGGTCCAATAATGCTTGCCTTTTTATTAGGTATCGGCATCTACTTCACTATTGGATTAAAAGCGTTCCCATGGATGCATACTGCTAGATCATTCCTCTTGCTTTGGCAGAGTAGAAAAGCAGCTCAAGAAGGCGATATTTCACCTTTTCAGGCATTAATGACATCCCTTTCAGCAACGATAGGAACAGGCAACATAGCCGGTGTAGCTACGGCAATATCATTAGGTGGCCCAGGTGCCGTTTTCTGGATGTGGATAACGGCTTTATTTGGTATGGCGACTAAGTATGCTGAAGCCGTTTTGGCAGTTAAATATAAAGAAGTTGATGACCTTGGAAATCATGTTGGCGGCCCTATGTATTATATTAAAAATGGACTTGGAGATAAATGGCGAGGTTTAGCCATTGCATTTTCAATTTTTGGTGCCTTAGCCGCCTTTGGTATTGGTAACATGGTTCAAGCTAATTCAGTCGCTGAAGCTGTTAAAGCTACATTTAACATTCCTGCCTGGCAAACTGGACTGGTAATCACTCTATTAACTGCTGCTGTTATTTTAGGCGGATTAAATCGAATTGCATCTGTTGCTTCTACGCTTGTCCCAGCTATGGCATTTGCTTACATTACAGGAGCTTTATTGGTGATTTTTAATTATTTAGATCAAGTACCAGAGACCTTATATTTAATAGCCAGTAGTGCTTTTACCGAAACAGCAGCCGTAGGTGGTTTTGCCGGTGCAGCTGTTTGGACAGCCATTCGTTTTGGTGTTGCCAGAGGTATTTTTTCAAATGAAGCAGGCCTTGGAAGCGCCCCAATTGCTCATGCAGCCGCTAAAACCTCATCACCCGTTCAACAAGGTATGATCGCAATGTTAGGTACCTTTATTGATACCATAATCATCTGCACCATGACTGCATTGGTCATTATTTTAACGGGGGTCTGGTCCAGTGGAGAAACAGGTGCAGCTTTATCAACATTAGCATTTAATACTGCAATTCCTGGGTGGGGTGGTTATATCATTGTTTTTGGCCTAGTTGTCTTTGCCTTCACCACAATATTAGGCTGGAGTTATTATGGAGAGCGATGTGCCGAGTTTCTATTTGGTGTAAAAGCAATCAAGCCTTATCGCTTGTTATGGTTGTGTGCAATACCCGTTGGAGCAATGGGCAAACTTGGAGTTATCTGGCTATTAGCTGACGTCCTGAATGGTCTAATGGCTATACCGAACCTGATAGCTCTTGGCTTATTAAGCCCAGTTATATTTAAAATAACAAAAAATTATTTACAATCATAAATAAGAAGTGCCCAGCGTTTTTATTTAACTAAACTTAATAACACACCTGCTGCAACAGCAGAGCCAATAACGCCTGCTACATTTGGCCCCATCGCATGCATGAGAAGAAAGTTATGGGGATTACTCTCTAGCCCCACTTTATTTGCCACCCGAGCAGCCATTGGTACTGCAGAAACACCTGCTGCACCAATTAATGGATTAATCGGTGTTTTACTAAATTTATTCATCACTTTTGCCATTAAAACACCACAGGCGGTTCCAATACAAAAAGCAATTGCACCTAGGGCTAAAATACCAAGGGTCTCCGTTTTAAGAAAAGCCTCAGCACTTAATTTTGATCCGACTGCCAAGCCTAAAAAAATAGTAACAATATTGATGAGTTCATTTTGAGCCGTTTTGCTCAATCGCTCCACCACGCCACAAGCATTCATTAGGTTTCCTAAGCAAAACATACCAACTAATGGTGCAGCAGAAGGAAGTAAAAGAGCACAAAGAACTAAAAGCATAAGAGGGAAAATTATTTTTTCAGTATTACTAACAACTCGAAGTTGTTGCATTTCTATTTTTCGTTCGGCTTCTGTTGTTAATGCTCGCATGATGGGTGGCTGAATTAATGGAACTAAAGCCATATATGAATAAGCAGCAACCGCAATTGCACCTAATAATTCTGGTGCTAATTTTGAGGCCACATAAATTGCCGTAGGCCCATCGGCACCACCAATAATAGCAATGGCTGCAGCATCCTTTAATGAAAACTCCATACCTGGAATAAAATTAAGTGCTAATGCCCCCAAAATAGATGAAAAAATACCAAATTGAGCCGCTGCACCTAAAAATAAAGTTTTCGGGTTGGCAAGCATAGGACCAAAATCCGTCATAGCGCCTACACCCATAAAAATAAGCAAAGGAAAAATACCCGTTTTAATTCCAAGATATAGATAATATAAGATACCGCCTGGTTCAGCAATACCAGCAACAGGAATATTACTTAGAATAGCACCAAAACCGATAGGTAATAATAACAAAGGCTCAAAACCCTTCTTAATAGCAAGGTAAACTAATAAAAAACCAACTAGCATCATAAAAACTTGCGCGCCAGTAAAATTATAAAGGCCTGTGCTTTCCCATAGGGAGATAAGATTATCCATAAACTGTTTTATTTATTCGGGAACAATAACTAGAAGCATTTGTGTAAAATTGATTTTTTCATCATCATTCATCTATAAGGTTATAACTGTTTCACCAACTGCAACAGCATCACCCTCCTTCACATTCACTGTACTGACGGTGCCTGAAATTTTAGAGCGTACTTCTGTTTCCATTTTCATTGCTTCCATAATCAAAACAACATCTCCCTTAGTAACATGAGAACCTTGAGCTACATTTATCTTCAAAATAGTTCCAGCCATAGGTGATTCTATTATTTCTCCACTACTTTCTAAAGGTGAAGCGTCCGTACTACCACTTGTTTGCTGAATGCTAATATTTGAGCCACTGGGACCAACAGCTACATTGTAACTTCTCCCATCTACATTAACTGAATACGTTTCAACAGGAGTACCTGTCTTTGCCGGTTGTACATTTGTAGAAGCCGCTGCTTCTAATTCTGGTTTAGGTGCGGGCTCAAAAGCGTCAGGGTTGCCACGATTAGCAATAAATTTCCAACCGACCAGGGCGAAAAGCCCATTAATCAAGGCATCTTCTTCTACATTTTTAGCAAGCGTTACTTCCTCTTCTTTGGCTTTTTCCTCTACTTCTGCAATCAATTTATTCATTTCAGGCTCAAGCAGATCTGCAGGTCTACATGTAATGACTTCCGACCCGTTCAAAGCACGAGCTTGCAATTCTTTATTCAACCCTGCTGGAGCGGCGCCATATTCCCCTTTTAAAACACCAGCAGTTTCCTTTGTAATTGTTTTATAACGCTCACCAGCTATAACATTAAGTACTGCTTGCGTTCCAACAATTTGTGAGGTCGGTGTCACTAAAGGAATAAATCCCAAATCTTCTCTTACTTTAGGAATTTCTTTTAATACTTCATCAAATTTATCTTCAGCACCTTGTTCTTTAAGCTGGCTTTCCATGTTTGTCAACATGCCACCCGGAACTTGTGAAATCAAGATCCTACTATCAACGCCTTTTAAGCTCCCTTCATACTGCGCATATTTTATTCTTATTCCTCTAAAATAATGTGCTATTTCTTCTAATTTAACTAAATTTAACCCCGTGTCACGACTCTGTCCTTCTAGACTCGCAACAATCGTTTCTGTAGGACTATGTCCATAAGTCATGCTTAATGAGGATATTGCAGTATCAACATTATCAATCCCTGCTTCTATCGCTTTAATCAGTGTAGCAACACTCAAACCCGTCGTTGCATGACAATGCATATGGATAGGAATATTAGTTGACTGCTTTAACTTAGTGACCAATTCAAAAGCATCATAAGGCTTTAATAACCCAGCCATATCTTTAATACAAATTGAGTGGGCACCTAAGTCTTCTATTTGCTTACCCTGTACCACCCATTTATCTATCGTATGAAATTGGCTAGTGGTATACGAAATAGTCCCTTGAGCATGTGCATCAGTATTCAATACAGCCTTGACAGCTTGTTTGATATTGCGCATATCGTTCATTGCATCAAAAATACGGAAGACATCCATGCCATTGACAACACAACGCTCTACAAATTTATCAACCACATCATCCGCATAATGTCTGTAACCTAAAATATTCTGCCCACGAAGTAGCATCTGTTGTGGAGTTTTAGGCATAGCCGCTTTTAACAGGCGCAATCTTTCCCAAGGATCTTCACCCAAATATCGAATGCAAGCATCGAATGTTGCACCCCCCCAGGATTCAATAGACCAATAACCAATTTGATCTAATTTTTCACAAATGGGTAACATATCTTCAATACGCATGCGAGTCGCCAATATTGACTGATGCGCATCTCGCAATACAACTTCTGTTATTCCTAAAGTCTTGTTAAGCTCTGCCATGATTTCTCCTAATGACCTTTGTTCGGTCAGTCTTAATTAAGCTCACTTTGTAAGTTTGCTTTAAGTATTCTGATTTAGATTATTTATACTTACTGCGATATTGATGTATCGCAGCACTAATAGCAGCAATTATACCTGCTTCAGTATGACTAGTTGATGCTGAAACAGGGGAGGCGTCCAGCATGGGATCTTCAGGAAAAAAACGTTGAATTACTGTTGTCATTATATTTACCATGACTATCAGTAAAGCTAAAAATGCAAAGACAATCCCCATCCCTATTAGCATCAGCTCAACACCTGAACTCATCATTTCATTCATGCTCATTTCCTATTGAACCAATTAACTCGCGCATTATATCATAATTTTATTGTCTGATTTCACCAGGTAACATTGCACAATTTATGATTTATCTTTCAAGAAAATAGTCTCAAGAGTAGAATAAAACACCTATAAATATTAGGAACAACAATGTCAGAAAAAAAGAATCACGAACAAGATTGGAAAAAAAAACTCACACCAGAACAATACAATATATGTAGAAATAAAGGAACCGAACCGCCATTCACAGGGGAGTACACAGATTGTAAAAAGCAAGGTATTTATCATTGCATATGTTGTGGAAATACTCTTTTTGATTCAACAACAAAATTTGATTCAGGCTCTGGCTGGCCAAGTTTTTGGAATGCTATTGATAAAGCTAACATCAATCAGATAGTTGATATAAGCCATGGTATGAAAAGAACTGAGATAACTTGTAAAACCTGTGACTCTCACTTAGGTCATGTATTTGAAGATGGACCTCAACCAACAGGTCTGCGCTATTGCATCAATTCTGCATCCCTAGAATTAAAAGAAACATCATGAATGAAAAGCAACTCATTAAAAATTTATTAGACTTTATTGACCATAGCCCCAGCCCTTATCATGCTGTAAAAAACCTAGAAAACCAATTGGTTGAAAATAACTTTACAAAACTAGATGAAAAACAGCATTGGGTATTGAACAGAGGAGGTCGGTATTACGTTATTCGAGACGGTTCTTCAATTATTTTTTTTGTTGCTGGAGAAAGACAATTATCTGACTCTGGCTATAAAATTTTCGGTGCTCATACCGACTCCCCAGGTTTAAAAATTAAACCTAACCCTGTCATTAATTCTGAAGGCTTACTAAGGTTAGGCGTTGAAATTTATGGTGGGCCAATCTTAGCCACCTTTACTGATAGAGATTTAAGTTTAGCAGGGCGTTTTAGTTATAAAACATCAGAACAACAAGTTGATAGCCAGCTGGTGCAGTTTGAGCAACCATTATTGCGCTTACCCAATCTTGCAATTCATATGAACAGAACAGTCAATGAGGAAGGACTAAAACTACACAAACAAAATGAACTGGCATTAATTATTTCTACCGCTATTGAATCACAGCTTTCTCAACAATATTTAACTCAGTTGCTAGAACAAACTTCCAACATTAAAGCTGATGATATTCTATCTTGGGAATTAAATGTTTACGACACTCAAAAAGGTTCATTTTGGGGAGATAAAGAGCAATTTTATACCGATAGCCAGCTTGATAATTTAGCATCATGCCATATTGGAGCACAGGCTTTATTAAATCATTCTACTTTAAAATCCGGCAATACTACTCTCTGTGCTTTTTTTGATCATGAAGAAATTGGCAGTGAAAGCACAAAAGGTGCTAATGGCAGTTTCTTACCCGACATTCTTGAGCGTATTGCCCTAGCATTAGAGCTAAAAAAAGAAGACTATCAACGCGCCCTGGCCAATAGTTTTATGATTAGTGCTGATATGGCTCATGCTTATCAGCCGAATTTCCCCACTGCCTACGAACCAGAACATAAAGTAATGGTCAACAAAGGACCCGTTATTAAAACAAATGCCAACCATCGTTATTCTTCAGAATGTATTTCAGAAGCGATGTTTATTAACTGGTGTAAGCAAACTAATACGCCCTATCAAAAATACTCACATCGTACAGATATCCCCTGTGGAAGTACAATTGGCCCAATGACTTCTGCAAAATTAGGGATAAGATCAATAGATGTAGGAAACCCGATGTGGGCAATGCATAGTATCAGGGAAAGTGCAGGGGTAAAAGACCATCTATATATGTTTAATGTAATCAACCATTTTTTCTCATCTGATTGAAGACCTCCTTTGAAAAATTTACTTCCTTTCGACGGTGAGCTTTTTTTAACACAAAGTTTTTACCAGGCAGTAGAAGCCTCAGATTTATTTAATACGTTATTACACAACCTTGCTTGGCAAGAAGAGAAAATTTTTCTTTATGGTCGATGGGTAAAAGTCCCTCGACTCATGTGCTGGTATGGTGACAAGGGCGCCAACTATCGATATTCTAGTGTAATTCACCACCCTTTACCTTGGTCTACACCTCTTTCAGAAATAAAACAGAAAATTCAGGTGGACCATCAATATTCCTTCAATACGGTAATGGGTAACCTTTACCGTAATGGCGCTGACTCTATGGGGTGCCATGCAGATGACGAGAAAGAACTGGGTAAAAACCCAACCATTGCTTCATTGAGCTTAGGAGAAGAACGTTTGCTAAGATTCAGGCACTGCAAACACAAGGAAATTATAGATGTTATTTTAGGTCATGGTGATTTACTATTGATGAGCGGAGCAATACAACACCACTGGAAACATGAGCTACCTAAAACGAAAAAGAATAAACGGGAACGAATTAATTTAACTTTTCGTCAAATTATTTACTAATGACTCTATCACTAAGTACCCAAATAAAATCAATTCAACCTTTTACTTGGGTACTTAATCCTTTGAAGAAGCCGATACAGCCTTTTTTAGCTTGTATTTGACTATAGACACTCCCTATATGCGTGGAGGCCAGGCAAAAGAAAAATCTTCTCTTTCCACCGTTAAATTAGGATTATATGCTGGATCAATTGACAACACATCCCCCCACCTTTGCTGCATATAATCTACTTCTTGAGTAAAACGTGCCTGTTTTTCAGGAGTATCTTCATAACCTCGAGTTGCTGACTCGTAATGATACATTTCAGCATAGGGCGTCCATACATTCAAAAAACCTTTTTCTCTTATCCGCAAACAAAAATCTACATCATTAAAAGCAACAGGCAAGTTTTTTTCATCAAAACCACCGACCGCATTATAGACCTCTTTCCTGAGTACCAAACAAGCAGCAGTGACCGCTGTTAAATTTTGGGTCAATAACAACCGGCCGCAATAGCCAGGGTTAACGCGAGGAAAATGTTTGTGTGAGTGCCCAGCAACACCGCCTAAACCAACGATAACTCCAGCATGTTGAATGGTATCATTTGGATAATATAGCTTGGCCCCCACAGCTCCTACTTCAGAATGCTGTGCAAAACCAACCATTTCATCCAGCCAATCTTCATTAATAACTTCCAGGTCATTATTCAATAGCGCAATTATCTCTCCTTTTACCTGTAATATAGCTTTATTGTTTAAAGCCGAATAATTAAATGGGCTTTTATCTCGAATTACCGTAACCCTATTATCATGCTGCAAGCGTTGTAAATAACGGAGTGTAATAAAATCATCACTTCCATTATCAATAATAATTAGCTCATAATTAGCATAGTTAGTTTTAGAAAATATACTTTCAACACAACGATGTAACAAGTTAAAACCATTGCGTGTAGGTATTACAATGCTAACTAAAGGTAACTTATCGGGCAATAAATAGCGAACCCGTAAAGTGCCAGGCAATTTCTCATGCTTTATAACTTCAGCAGGTCGCTGCTTATTCTTTAAAGCACTTATAACTGCTTTAGCAATTTTTTCTTCAGCATAAGGCTTCTCATGCACACCATGAGCAGTACTTCCTTCAACTGCTCTCCAATGGTATAGAATTCGTGGAATATGGACAATCTGTTCTGCACTCAACTGATCAACATATCGAAGTGCTAAATCATAGTCTTGCGCCCCATCAAAACTAGAGTCAAAACCACCAATACTGCGTATCTTTTTGGTTTTATAAACCCCCAAATGACAGATAAAATTATGTGATAAAAATAATTCCGGGTTCCAATCAGGTTTAAAATAAGGTGCATAGCGCTGCCCCTGCAAATCCATTTTATCTTCATCAGAATAAATCAATTGCACATCAGGGTTTTTCTTAATCTCCTTTGCCACCCAATATAACGCATCAGGCGTTAATAAATCATCATGATCCATTAAGGCAACAAATTCTGCATCCACTAAAGCTAAAGCACTATTAGATGCTTCAGAAATATGGCCATTTTGTTCACGAAAAACTATTTTTATTCGCCTATCTTGCTGACTAGCAGTTTGTAATATCTGTCGAACATAAGGCTCTGTTGATGCATCATCAGCAATACATAACTCAAAATTAGTATAATATTGATTGAGCACCGACTGAATTGCATTTTCCAGACTTGCTTGCTCAGGGTTGTAAACAGGCATCAAAATAGCTATTTTAGGCGCATCTTGCCAAGCGACGATCTCTTCTTCTATTAAACTGACTTGTTCAGCGCTTAGATTTCCATATTTTGATATCCAGACCGTATAATCATGTACATTATCTACTTCCTTTTGTTCATCTAAAACAGTGTTATGAACATTTTCTGATTGTTGACTAAGTATATTCTTTGATTTTCTAGAAAAATCTTTAATTCCTCGTATCAATCGATAACTTAGTTTGTTGTGTACTCGCTCTAAAACTTGTTCTAACCTTTCTCGATCCGCTATTGAATCACGCAGATGTACCTCTAATTGTTCAACTCGAATTTGCAGAGAACTATTCTCACTCTTTCCTCTCGCTAATCCCTCTGCCTGGTCAAATAAAAAATTATCAATAACTTCAACAGTGTCCTGCCACTTACCTATTTCATTTTTATAATTCTTATTATGTATTTTCTCAGCTTCATACTGTTTCTCAAGTTGAGAAATATTGCCCTGTTGTTGTTGAATCGTTTTTTCCATATTCCTAATGGCTTCAACGTAATCACTATACAAAACCCCCGTAGTGACCAAAGGTTTAGATTCTAATGGTTTAGGTAAGTCCTGAAGTAATTCAGTAGCAGCAGGACGTGCCTCAACAATAAATTGATAAGCAATGGCATCAGGACCATGAAGGAAACTTATCGTCTCTTCAGAAGCAACTAGCCCCACATTAGCCAAATGCTCTATAATCACTTCATCAGCTAAATCTCGTGAACTATAAGCAATCTCACTACATGCGTAGCCAGCCTTCATCAGCATACCAATCAGGCCATCACGAGTATAAAAATGCAAATGGGTTTCATCTAACAGACCAAGTAATTCATAATCGAAATGCCCTTGCAACAATTCCAGACGAATAGAAGAGTGTGCAACATTAGGTACAGAAGCTAATAACCGACTCTCATTATGTAAATAAGACTTTAAAGAGGCCAATATATCACTCGGTGACTTTAAATGCTCTAAGACATCTGCACACAAAATAACATCAAAGGTTAACCCTTTAATCTCATCCAACCAATCTGCTTTATCTAAATCAGCAACAATAACTTTAGAACAAAAAGGTGCTGCATGTTCTATCGCCTCGGCATCTATATCTACTCCAACAACATCACAACCCAGTTCTTCTTGTAAAAATTTTGATAAATACCCAAAGGAACATCCTAATTCTAAAATTTTCTGTCCTGGTTTTACACGGCTTGCTAAACCAGTTAAGGAAAAATTTTTTTCAGCTGTGTCTAAAGTAAAATCGTACTTATATTTGTTTTCACTCATACTAACTAGTCATCAATATTATAAAAATTGACCATAAGATATTAATTCCTTATTTATACTTTTGTCTCAAAAGGGCATGCAGTGTTTCTGCCATTCAGTTAATTGTATACCGTCTCTTTGGCATCCCAACATTACGTAAACTAAAAATGCTAGGTTAACGATAGAGCCGTTAGCTAACCTACACAGATAAATAATTTATTATTTTTCTAAGTCCTAAAATCATCCTAAATTTAAGTGACCATTTCATAGGACGACTCATTACGGTGATGGTATCACCCCAATCATCGCTATCATCTTCAGTGTATCCTTTTCTATCCCACTGTGTTTCTACATGTAATAACTCAAGCCCTGCATATTTTGCTAGTGCTCGAAAAGCATCAGGATAAAAACGCCAGCAATCGACTGGATATCTATGCTCATAACCTCGCGAAGGTGCAATAATGCAGATCAACCCACCGGGCTTAACAACCCTGGCTATTTCATCTATTAATACCCAAAAAAATTCAACATGCTCAAAAGCCTGTCCAGAAATAACAACATCCTGAGATTTAGACTTTATTTCTTTCCACAAATAAGGATTCTTTAAAACAATATCGACATTTTTTCCTGCTTCCATATCAATACCTTGATAATGCCAATTAGGGTCAGTAAAAAATGTTTTATAACTACCATTAACATCAAAACTACCTAAATCTAATATTTCTCGTTTTTTCCCTTTAAACTCAGCTAAATATTCGCTAACAAACCAAGCCATTTTATCTAAAGAACTTTTATGCATAACCCCTCTTTGGGTGATTTAACGGAATAAAGTTACCCATATTGCGCCAGATTTTTATTTCTGACCAAACTATCTCAAGAAACACATAGTCATTTTATGTAAATGATTAAGTTTGTTTGGTCAGGGACAAAAAGACAAGTAAGTTTAGTAACTTTATCCGTCAAACCACCTTACTGCCGCATCATTGGTAACGCTTGCCATAGCCACCATTGTTCAGGAAAAGCAAGTATTTGTTTTTCCAACAAACTGACCAATTGACTCATAATCTCTTCTACAGTTAAATGCTTTACCTCAACCGGTTGATAAAATTGCGCACACAAACCCGATCTTGACTCAAAAACATAAAAAGGCACAATAAGTGCGTTGTTTTTCTTCGCAACTCTTGCTGGTCCTAAAGGAAAGCGCGCCATACCCCCTAAAAAAGGTAAATTAATACAACCGTTTTTATCACCCTCATAAGGAACATCAATAAACAAAGCCATAACATTCTCTTTTAATGCACGAAAAATAGGCCTTGCAGAATCACCTTCTACTAAAAATGGTCCGCCAAAATATTGTTGTAACCACGCCAGTTTTTTTAATCTATATTGATACTCTGCTTCTGGCAACCCTTGTTCATTTGTATCGCCCCCATCGCGCGTAATCGTCCCTACTGAAACTCCTTGGGATTTCATTGCAACACCTGCCATCCAGAAACGCCCAAAATGACCGCTACTAATAATAACATGTCGTCCTGCTTGACGTGCTTCAGCAACATAATGAAAATCTTTCATATGCACTAAATTATTTATTTGCTGCTTTGTTTTACAAGTTCTAAAAAACCAGGTATCCAGACCATCACGATCAATCATACAAAAAAAATAATCTGCTGCACGTACTAATTCATCATGTTGTTTATCTGGAAAAACTGTCTGCATTTGCGCAATAATGGCACCTCTTTCACCGTGGTAAAAACTAAGAAACAAACGTGCATAGAAACTTACTAAACGATAAGCTATGGATTGAGGCAAATGGGCTAACAAAGGCATCAAAACCTCATACTTAAAACGCAACCTCATTCTGGAGCGCTCCATTTATGTTTAAAATAAGCAATACCGACCTCTGTATTGGGTTGTCTTACTCTAAATTCACAACAACTTTGCATAGAATCATAAATATGCGCACTTGTGGTGTCAATTAACCAGATTTCCAAACTATACTGCCCTGATAATAAATTTAGCTGTGGAAGTTCATACACGACACCCAATTGGTTTTCTTCGTCCATAGAATATAATGAAACACCATCAACAGCCGTACTGACTCCAAAACACTGCACCCCATCATTTCGCTTGATGACGATACCAATATGGATATCTTCAAGCGCTAAACTACTCTGTTTTTGTACCATCACTTTAACAAAAAAAGCATCACCAGTTCTATAAACAGCCAAGCCTTCTTCATTCAACTTTGCATCTAACAAACTTGCCGATAATAAATAAGCTGTTAATTGAGCGTTTTCTTTTTCTTGTTTATGTTCAGATTGAGACGGGGTAGAACCAGCAACCGAAACATTATTTTGCATCCGCACATGGTCATTATATTGATCTATCACATCACCACTTTCACCCATTGCCTGAATTTCACCTTTATCCAGCCAAATAGCACGTTTACATAATTCTTTTACGTGATATAGATTATGTGAACAAAAAACCAAGGCCTTCCCTTGATCTCTAAACAACATCATCCGATCCATACTTTTTTTCTGAAAATGCTGATCCCCAACAGATAACGCCTCATCTACCACTAAAACATCTGGGTCAACTGAAGTCACCACCGAAAAAGCCAATCGCATAAACATACCCGAGGAATAACTCTTAATCGGTTGATGAATAAAATCTTTTAATTCAGAAAAATCAATAATTTCGTCTACTTTATCAGCAATTTGACGCGCATCTAATCCCAATACTGCACAACCTAAGTGAATATTTTCCAACCCGGTAAAATCAGGATGAAACCCAGAACCCAACTCCAGTATTGCAGAGACTCGTCCATTGACAATCAGCTCTCCATTAGTCGGCTGCATTGTCCCTGCCAATAGTTTTAATAGCGTACTTTTCCCCGCTCCATTATTACCTACTATCCCGAGTACTTCGCCTTTTTCACATCGAAAGCTAACGTGTTTAAGTGCCCAGAATTCCTTGTGATACTTCCTTCTAAATAACATTTCTTTTAAGCTATCGGTAGGTTTAGAATACTGCCGATAGACACGCCCTAAATCCTTAGCAATTAACGCACTCACACGAACTCCTTTGCGCGTTCAATTGTTTTCTTAAAAAAATAAACCCCAAAGGCTAGAAGCACTAGTGAAAACCCAGCTACATATAAAATTTCAACCCCAGGCAATTCGCCTCTAATAATCACTGCACGATACGCGTCCAGCAAATGAAACAAGGGATTTAAATCATTTATAGGCCTAAATTTCTCCGGCACCATTTCTACTGGGTAAAAGATGGGCGTCAGAAACATTAACATAGTTAATATTAAGCCCAGTGCTTGTCGTAGATCCTGAATAAAAACAGATAAAGTTGATAGTACATAACCGATTCCAATACTAAAACATAACCTTATCAAAACCAAAAATGGAAGTATCAATAAAAAATACGAGACTTGTTTTAACAAAATAAACGCGGCTATTACAATAATGAGTAAAGCAATAACTTCTGTAACCACTGTCGCCAGCATTGGCACTAAAGGCAATAAGACCGGCGGTAATGTAGATTTGTGCAATAAAGAACTATTAGCAAAAAGAGAATGACTCGCAGCCAGTAAAGCCTCCTGGAAAGCAAGAAAGGGCATCATCGCTGCCATTAAATATAAGGCAAAATGATAGGAATTACCCATCCCCGGGATTCTTACTTTCATAATGACGGAAAAAACAAAAGAATAAACAATCACCATAATCAAAGGTTGTAGGCACAACCAGAAAACACCGATAAAAGTCCCTTTGTATCGACTGGATAACTCGCGCTTAATTAATAAACGCAATGCATGAATATGGGTGGAGACACCTTTTGCAGTATTCAAAAAAATTCCATTATGCGGTTAAGAAACCTATTATACCTTTTCATGCCAAACCTCTCCAACAGGAGAGTTAATTTAAAGCATCAGAAAGAATAAAGATTTTTTGACACTCGAATGACGTAGACTAAAAAAATTGGGTTACCGTTAGAGCCACTAGCCCAACCTACGGTTTTCAGATGACTTAGGTAACTGGAAACAAGAATCTAACTAACTTAATGAGAGGAAATAATTATTTGTGAAAGCGTTTGGAGCTTTAGCCTTCACCATTTGCGTGTTCTGCCTTATACTTTTGTACATTTTCAAGGTTTACTTTGTAAACCTCCACTACTTTTTCTATACCCGAATCTGTCAGCCCTCCATCATCACCAGCAGCGGTATAAGTTGCATAAAAACAAGAGGCTGACATAAGCGAAGCATTTACCATGTCAATTGGTTTACCTTCATCTTTCATTTGATTTGCTAAGGTAATAAACCGACTGGCTAATTCATTATATTCACGCATATCATTTTTACTCACTGCTGTGCTCCTTTTTTTAATCGCACTTCTATTTCTACCTAGGATGAGGGGGGGTTAGGTTAAATGATGTATAGGTTGGCTACTTAACTTAGGCAATTGGAAATAAATCCCCCTCCCACGCTACTTTCCTTAACACCCGACAAGTTTTTAAGGACATTTATGCTATCGCTCATCCACCCTACAAGGGACAAGGGACTTATCTCTCTACCGTTTGCCCAACCTGCACCTTTAATCTTACCCGCTGACAAGTTTTATTTTTTTCCTGATACTTCCATTTCTTTTAATTTTTTCTCCAGGAACAGATCAATTTCTTTTTCATTAAATTCCATTTTATTATCCTTGGTTACTTTTTCAAAATATTCATCACGTCTGTTTAACAGGTAATCTTTTTTTATGTTTACAATAATACTTGGCTTTACTTCTTCAAAACTTTTGATTCCAGCAGGATATCGTTTGTTTAATTTTATCAAATGATAACCAAACTTTGTTTTGACTGGCTGACTCACCTCACCCTTTTTTAACTTAAACGCCTCCTCTGCAAATTCGCTTACCAATTGTGTTCGTGCAAATTTTCCTAATTCACCATGGTTATCTTTTACTGACGGGTCTTCTGAATATTTATCTGCTAATGCATTAAAATTACTTTTATTGTTTATTTCACTTCTAATTTTTTTAATACTTTCTAATACTTCAGCCTCTTTCTTATCCTTTACGCTTAAGATAATGTGCGAAACATCAACTCGCTCCTCTACCTTATAGTCTTTTTTATGCGCATTATAATAGACTCTTGCTAGTGGATCAAAATCTGGAAGGTTATTTTCTGCTATCTGTTTTAGCTTCAAACTATAATAGAACTTATCTATTATCTCTTGAAGTTTTAGCTTATCTTTCTCATCTTTTAACAAACCTTCATCTTTGGCTTGCTTGGCCATTACTTTTATCAAATAAAGATTTTTTAATTGTTTTTTAACGCCTGGCTTGTTTTTCAAAAAAACCTTTAAGTTTTTTGCTGGCGCCTTATCCATCCCCAGATAGACTTCTAAATTTCTCGACTCTATTTTATGTTTAGCATTATCTTCTACTAATGCCGCATTTGCCGTATTTATTATACAAAAAATAATAAATAACACTTTGTTAAACATTTTTTCACCTTTTTCTTTACCCATAAAAAAAGGCAGACTTTCGTCTGCCTCTTCCTTTAATAGAAATTTAAATCTTCTTAATATCTATTAGTTACCTCTTACTCTAGTAAATGAATGAGGAACAGTTTCACCTACATCTTTACCTTCAATACCTGTGTTACCACGTATAGCTGCGAAGCCTAAAGTCGGAACACCGCTAAATTTAACATCATCAGGTCCTACTGGAGTACCAGTCCATGTAGCCCACCTAGCATTAGCTGTAGTTAAGTTATAAGTACCTGATAGATTTAATCTTGCCCAGCCACTAATAAACCCTGCTTCCATTGTGAATGGATCTGCAAACCCAGAGCCCAATACTGCTTTCGCATCGCCTTCAGCCGGAGCAAAAGTTAAAATATTAACTTCTCTCTCAAGAATAACGTCAGTTGATGCTGCACCTACTACAGGTGAGAAACCTGAAGTACTTACAGCTTGTGGTTGTTGCTCTTCACGATCCCAAAAGGCATTACTACTAACATACTTCACATCTTCCTTTGCTGCTGATTCTACAAAATTCAAAACAGGATGAGTGTTTGCAACGACAGGACCGCCATCATAAGTATAATTGTTAAAGATACCGTGCTTGCGCATTGGGAATGTAACTACCCAGTCAGTTGCGGCATCAAAACCAGGGTCAATAAAGTAAGAATTATTTATTGCTGTTGCTGCTAGAGCATGAGAAACTGGAAATGGGTTTAAACCAGAAGCACGACCTGGTGTGTCATTAGTCAGAACAGCACTAGGATCACGTACACCCCAGTCATCAATAACTAATGGCCAATTTGCTGTAGGCATTGTTATTCCTGCATCACCTATAACCTCAGAAGTCATCACATTACCTGACGCCAATGATGGGAATAGGAAAAAATTAGCATCATCTGGCAAATAATACTGTGCGCCTGTAGCAACTCCGGCGTCATCAAAAGCGTAATTAACTAAAGCCACTGGATCTGCAACAAAAGCAGCACCATTTGCTACGTCAAGAAGGATTGAACTACCCTGTAAACCACCTGTTGGTGTTAAAAAACCTGCAGGAGAAGCATTCCCACCATGATAAGCAGCAGGTGCTGATTTAGCCCCACCACGCGTCCATTTTGCCTCATTTAATGCCTTTGTTATTACGCTACAATCAGCTGGAACACCTGTTGTACCATGATCAAGACCTGCGCTAATGTTAACAGCTGCTGCGCCACCAACTGGGTCTAAATCAATAGTTCTGTCAATAACACCCATTTCAATTACTTCAACATACCCTTCACGAGCATCGTCAACAGTCGTTTCTTTATAAACATCACCTTTTAATGGTACAGGCGTTGCAGGCACAGCTGGATAGGTACAGGTTTTATCAGATGTAACTAAAACAGGACCTGATGCCGTTCCTTTAACTGCAAAAGTAAAAACATCAAAAGGAGACATGTAGACGTTAAAATCTAATACGTCATTAGAGTTCTCAGATTCACGTAAACGAACTTTTACTGCTTTAAACTCATCTTTTGTGTTTCTAAAGCTAAAGTTAGTTTGAAAGCCAGCGTTAGTATTATAGTATGGATAGATCAAAACCTGACCTGTCCCATCCGGGTTTACAGCAACAGCTTCTGCTACTGGAATTGCTGCTACAGAACCTAACATCGCCGCCGTAGCTATTGCTATTTTGGTTTTTTTAAACATTTTATCTCCGAAGAAAAGTTATTAAATACAAATTTTTAAAAATTTATTGGCCGGATACATAATACCACTCGCCTTTGATGGTGGAAGACTCTATCCATTGCTCCCTAATCACACCGCTGGACTCTGTGGCACCAAGCCCCCTACCAAACATAATTTTAACATACACTTTTACCATTACAACACATTTTTTTTCAACACAATCGACCTTTTCAACCTCGGCCTTCTGCCATGTGCCTACTCCTTGAATTTTTTTACTATATTGTTTATACGAGTAAATATTTCTATATTCAGGCGTTTGAAACAAATAAGCTGTTTCTAATCGTCCTTCTATTAGAGCAATCCATCGATCCATGGCTCGCTGCTTAACTATTTCACTCGTATCAACCCTGGCGAAAGTAGCGCAACTTGTAACTACTAGCAAAACAAGAAACATTGTTACCCATCTCACCCATTGACACTGCACTGACACCTCCTTTTTCCGCCAAGTAAATATTGATCTTATAAACAACAACTTATGGCGATTATAAATAAAATACTTTAAGTTGAAGTTAAATTATAGCCATGTTTCAGAAAAAGGCAAGAAATTTACAAAATTTCTATGGAATTAATCTGAAATGTAGCGTATCCTACAGCGCCTTTTAAACATA
Source organism: Methylococcaceae bacterium (assembly GCA_021647145.1). GTDB lineage: Bacteria > Pseudomonadota > Gammaproteobacteria > Methylococcales > Methylomonadaceae > QPIN01. The sequence continues at coordinate 22,992 of JAKIVF010000004.1, forward strand.
TTGCTTTGTAGATTCGGTTAACGGCTTTATCGTTAACCCAACATTTTTTACCTACTCCAACATTTGTTGGGTTGCCAAAAAGACAACAACCTATACCTATAATTACATAGTTACAAAAAGCAACATCCGTAGAGTAAAATTCCTTTACTTAACTATAAGGGATGAATATTTATTTTCAAGTTATTTTTTGTAGTTTTTTTTATAATTAAGGTTTTTTTAATAAAACAAAACCTATAGCTAACAAATATTAACGGTTTTTTTTATTTCAACATACTGAAAACAAACAATATTAAATTAAAACTCCTGTCCTTTACTGTTTGTTGCTATATCGCAAATATTTTTTACCATTTAGCAACAAACCAATCACAGAGTACCGAACAAAGACTATATAAGTTATCCAGCAGATAATCGTTGTTACACTCAAAACTACTAAAAACTTTATCCCTACCATCCAGCCAGTCCTCATTATCAAGCCCGGTATTAACGCTGCAATCGGCAGATGAATCAAGTAAAACCAATAAGATGAATCTGACATCAGTCTAATTTTGATAGAGTGATCACTAAAGTAACGAATAAAAAGCCCTATAAAACCAAAAATAAAGTACCAAACAACTAGCGCATTGACCATCATCATAAGCTTTTCGTTCAATAATTCTGGATAAATCATTTTAAAAAAAACTCCTGTACTCGCAATACCTACAAAAAACCAATCAAATTGCATAAAACCATCGATTAATCTTCTTGACCGGTATAACAGCCAGCCAAAAACATAAAAAGTAAAATAAAACCAAATGGCTGTTTGTTCCGGTACAAAGCTTGCTGTTTTTTCTATCCAGACAGAATTAGAATAGTATAAAAAGGCAAAGGTGATTGAAGAAAAGATCAGCGGCCTTAGCAAAGTAAAGCCCATTAAAAACTCATAAGCTCGTTGAATGCTTGAGGAAATACGTTCTAACTTCTTTAATATCCAGCCAAGAATCCAGATAAAAATTGAATAAAAAATCAAGTGGTATAAAAACCACAAATGCATCGTGTTTGAAGGAACTAAAGGAAAGGACATAGCTATTACTCTAATATCCTTTAATAATAAATTTGTTCCTTGGGCTATCGTTCCAGTGTATACCCATGAAAAATGCAACAAAGGCCACAACAAGAATACAAATATTATAAAAGGAAAGACTAGCCGGTTAAGACGATTTTTTATCATCTCTTTTTGTGATCGCTCATAAAAAAGCAGGCCACTAAAAAAACCTGCGACTACAAAAAACAACGACATTCTAAAGCTATGTATGTAATTTACCAATAGATCAAAAGCAATATGTGTGGTTTCCGAGTCTTTTAGCGCCCACATTGCATTATTCTCGTATGTCACATAGGTAAGAGCAGAATGAAATACCAAGCCCAATAACATAAGGACAGCTCGTAATGAATCTAAAGCATGAAGGCGTTCTGTTTTTTGATGACCTTGTAAATCTACTTTCGTCATTTGCTACTTCTTGATTCCTGCTTTATGAGTTTTTATGCATAAAACCAGCGACGGATATATTGAGGATTCATTGCTGATAATGCAAAACTAATTGTAATATGTACGTAGCCAAATAAAATTGATAAAACCATCCAGCTATCTCTACTCAAAGAGGGCACTAGATCATGCAATTCAACAGATGGAGTCAAGATAAAGAATAATGTGATCAATACTCCATTATATAGAAGATAACGAATGGACATGTTCCGGGGTAGCGTATGGGCAGGAAAGATCAACCACATAGTAATATGGTAAAACACAAGGACGTAAAAGGGCACATTGGCTGAATAAAAAAACAACGCCAACATAATCATTAGCCCAACTATCTCAAAAATTATTAGGTTTTTTTTGTTTTCACTACTCATGTCTTTATTGACTAAAACACAAATAAAACTTGCTACAAAAAATAATAACGCCAAGCCGAAGAAATAATCAATGTATAGATCGACAAAATCTAACTGGTACCTCAAAATAACTAAATAAGAAAATAAACCAAACAAGAAACGAGTCGCTATAATTTTAGAAAAAGAATAAGGGTTTGGCGCGTGAATTCCTTTTAATACCATATAGGTTTCAGACAGTGCATAGTGAATACCGAAATAGACACCAATAGCAGGGTAAGTCCATTGGGTTATTACTGTGCCTAGTAATATCAAAATAACCAGCGGGATATAATAACGTTTGTCCCCATTCAGCTTTTTAAGCTGCCCCCCAGAGTAAGTAACGGCCAATATATAGTGAGAAAACAATACGCTGACATAAAGATCAAAAAATAACTCATGAGAAAGCAAAACAAAAGAGACTAGCAAGAAAAAAAAGCTTGTTAGGCGATAAACTGTATATTGCATAGCTTCATATATAAATTAAAAGGTTACGTTGATTATCCCACATTAAAACAACCCTCTGCATTAAGGGTTTGATTAAAAATAAGGCAACTAGGGCACCGTCACTGCCCATGTAGGGTGGATGAGTAGAGCGTAATCCACCATTTGCAAAGAATTCGCTATCGCTCACGCAACCTGCGCTGCTTTGCTTTCTATATAACATGCTTCCATTTTGAGTCTTATTCATAACTCAGGTTATAATGGCTATTTTACAATTATTTCTCACTAAACTCATGTTTGACACTATTATAATAGGTGCTGGCTTTGCCGGTTCAGTTCTTGCTGAACGCCTTGCTACACAAAAAAACAAACGTGTTTTAGTTATCGATAAACGTCGCCATATTGGAGGCAACTGCTATGATCGTTTTGATGATCACGGTGTTTTAATTCATCAATATGGGCCACACTTATTCCATACTAATAATAAGCCTGTCTTTGATTATCTTAGCCAGTTTACTCAATGGAAACAATACCAACATGAGGTATTAGCTTTTATTGACGGGCAAAAAGTCCCTGTTCCTTTTAATCTTAACAGTTTGCATGCTTTATTTCCCAGGTCACTTGCAGATTCTCTTGAGCTTAAATTAATAGATAAATTTGGTTATGGGGTAAAAGTACCTATTCTTGACTTACGCAAAGTGGACGATAGCGAGCTTAAATTACTAGCCGATTATATTTACGATAAGATTTTTGTTAATTACACGGCTAAACAATGGGGTAAAAAACCCGAAGATATTTCTGCCGAAGTGACAGCTCGTGTACCTGTCCATATTTCCAGAGATAACCGTTATTTTCAAGACAAATATCAAGCAATACCCAAATATGGATATACTCGAATATTTGAAAACATTTTAAATCATCCTAATATTAGCTTGATGCTAAATACTGATTTCAAAGATATTTTTAGCATAGATTTTAAAACAGGGTCTATGCGCTTTATGGATAGCCCGTTTAAAGGGCAATTAATTTTTACAGGGCTGATTGATGAGTTATTTGATAGCCAATTTGGTGAGTTACCTTATCGTTCTCTGGACTTTCAATTTGAGCATTTAGAAACGGAGCAATATCAAGAAAAAACGACCATTAATTATCCAAATGATTATGCTTTTACGCGTATTACCGAGTTTAAACATATTAGCCAGCAGACTGTTTCTGGCACAACAATTGTCAGGGAGTTTCCTCAAGACTTTGACCGAAATGACCCTAAAAAAAATATTCCTTATTATCCAGTTTTCACCCCTGAAAATAAAGAAAAACTAGATCGCTACCTTTCTTTTTCTAAACAATTTAAAAATATTACCTTGGTTGGAAGACTCGCTGAAAACAGATATTACGATATGGATGACATTGTTGCCAGAGCCTTACAAGTCTATACAGATAAATTTGCATAATAAATCAACAATATAAAATGGCTTATTTTCAAAAAAACCTCATATTTTTTATCCATATTTTATCTGCCACGATTCTGGCTCTTCTTTGCTTAAATAATGATGTATTAGCTCAACTCCAGAAAACAGAAAAAATAATTGGAGGATCGCCATCCAGCACAACACAATGGCCATGGATGGCAGGCTTAGTTAAAAAAGACATTCCCCCCTTTGATGGTATTTTTTGTGGTGCAAGTTTAATTGCGAGCAATTGGGTATTAACCGCTGCTCATTGTGTTATTGATGAAAGCAATAACACATTAGATGTTATTATTAACTATGCTCAACTTGATGAGTCCACAGGTGAACGTTCAGCTGTCAAGCGCATCATCATTCACCCTTTATTTGACAATGTTACCTTAGATAATGACTTGGCCTTACTCGAACTAAGCACTCCATCAACCCAACAACCTATTACGTTTCTATCTTCCTATTCCTCACAAGACTCTGCAAGAAAACCTGTTATAGCACTCGGCTGGGGGACTACTTCAGACACAAAAAATATCTATCCCTCAGAACTTCATCAAGTTGACTTATCTATCGTGGACAACGCGGAATGTTCAAAAAAATTACCTGATGTGACAGAAAAAATGCTCTGTGCAAAGACTAATTCCGCAAAAAAAGATACTTGCAGAGGTGATAGCGGCGGCCCCCTTATAGTGTTTGATGAGGAAAGCCAATCTTGGCGACAAGCAGGCATTACCAGCTGGGGGGTTGGCTGCGCCATCCCAGAATTTAGCGGTGTTTATACCCGGATTAAAAGTTATGCCTTTTTTATTTCTGATAACATTTGCTCAGATGACGAAACACCTGCTCCTGCAATACTGTCACTAAACATTGATGGGCTTGTAGTCACTGCTAACTGGCGCTCAAAAAGAAATGATTTTAGACACCGGTTAAACTATGCTCCTTTTCCACAAGCCCAACCTATTCGTAGCATTGATTTAAACAAATTAACTCACTTTTCTACTTTACTAGTTCCTGGAAATGCATTTTACGTTGCCATTACTAGCTACAATGGTAACTGTACTAGTAATTTTTCTAACATTAAACACTTTATTCTTAAATAACTATCTATCACTCGTTTTAACCCAATGAACTCATCTATCAAGTTAAGTATAGTTTTTCTTAATTTTAACAAACTTGCCGAAACTAAAATTACCAGTGAAATTTTACAAGAATTATGTGATAACCGAAATGATATAGAGATTATTGCAGTTGATAATGGCTCTATTGATGGAACCGCAGAATTTTTACAAGCCCAAGCTAATATTATTAGTATTTTTCTGCCCGACAACAGTGGTATTTCAGGCTATAGTGCCGGTTTTGCTAAAGCCCGTGGTGACTATATTTTAGTTTTAGATGATGATTCAAGCCCGACAAATCTTTCTAATATTGACAATACCTTACAAAAATTCTCTCAAAACCCAACTATTGGCATTATTGCCGCCCATATTCAAAACCCAGACGGTTCCCCACAATGGAGCTGGCATTTACCCAAAACCACTACATTTTCTCCCTCCCCTTTTTTTATTGGTTGCGGGTTTATTATAAGACGAGAGTTATTTAAAAAAATTGGCTGGTATCCGAAAAATTTCTTTCTTTACCAAAATGAAATCGATGTAAGTTTTCAGGCAGGTCTACAGGACTATGATATATTTTATGATCCTGATTGCATCATAATCCACCGTGGAAAACCAAGTTCACGCCCCGGTTGGCGCCGTGTATTTTTCCCCACCAGAAATACTTTATGGCTAATAAGACGATACTATCCCCAGCCTCAAGCCAGCTATATGATCGTTTCTCGCGTATTTATAGGGCTTGTTCGAGCTATTACTTTTGGAGAAGTAAAAACTTACCTTAAAGGCGTTAGAGATGGTATTAATCATCCTGTTACAAAAAGTATTTTACCTCCGCATCTAAGACAAAGGTTTACTCCTTTTTTCAAACAAAACAGCTTTTTTCATCAACTATTTAAATACACTTAGGCAACTGGAAATAAATAACCCACCCATCCATATTGCGTAGAATTTTTTTTCGTCTTAGTTTTTGTTGTGAAGGGCGCATAGCTAGCTATGTAACCGTAGCAATAAAATCTAAGACGGACAAAAAGATAAGCAAGATGGATGGGTGGGTTATTTATTTCTAGTTGCCTTAGTTGAAGACCCGTTATTTTGAGGAAACCTTTTTCCATATTCCTACAAGGTGCTTCTTTAAAATAGCTGCACTCTATTATTTTTTATAATTATCAAAAAAAATAAAGTCCGCACCTAATTCAATACATTTATCCTCATAGTCTGTTGCTCCCCTTTTTGTTATCTTCTTTTTCCTAAGTTGATAAATAAAATAAGCGATCACTCCAAACACTAAAGTTAAAATAGTCATCCCAATAATCACATTTAAAAGAAGACTTATTAAGTCCATTTACAACCTCTCTTTTATCTAAATATGCTGAACCAAGTGTTTGTAGAAACCTAAGAAACAAGGATTTATTTTTTTTGAAAATCCAGGCTATATTTTGCTGCTTCCTTAAACCCGATTATTTGAACCTTTGGATCAAATGCTAAAAATTTTGCTTCTATAGCATCTGCATTAACTGCCGATGTATTAACTAATAATAAATAAATTACCTTTTCACTCTTATTGATAAAAGCCGCATCAAATGGACGTCCAAGGTTTTTTCTTATATCATCCTCAGATAGTATTGATTGATATTTGAATTTAAAAACAGTAAAAAAAAGATGCTTGCATAGAAATGAAACAAGTAACCGACTAAATGTTTTTTTATCATAGATTACAAAAGTTTTATTAGGGACTTTTTTCATTTCAGAACTGTAAAATGATTGCCCCAATGCACGTTCAACTGATAAAACAAAGTCCTCAATATATAAATTTCTTTCATGAACATCACAAAAACCACTTCGTAATATCTCTGCTTTATCATGCCTACGAATAACATGTCTAGAAGATATAAAAATAACTTTTATATTACTACTACTAACTACTTTACTTATTTTTTTTAATTCTGTAACTGATTGCTGCTCCAAAGGATTAAAAATAATAAGTTGAGGCGCATCATTTATTACCTTTATCATTTCAGGTAATGTTGAATCAACTAGCTTTAATTCAAAATTATCAATTCCAAATAAGTATTTCGTTATTCCAATTAATTCAGAAGATCGACTAGCTAACACGATTTGATACGTCTTTATTTCATTGCCATTATCCTCCTCTTGGCTTCGTGGAGCGAATATAAGCTTATTTGTACCTTCATCTAATTCAAAAGAAAAGCTTGAATGCTTGATAGAAAACAAGGAGGAAGCCATTTCCACATCTCTAATTTTATTATCATAAGGTCTTTTAGAAATAACAAATTTTGAATCAATATTTTTATCAAAATAATCACGCATATAGCGTGAACGGCTATCTCCAGCTTTAAAAGTAAAAATTATTTTTTTTTCTTCAGCCTGAACAATTGTCAGAACATTAAAAAGAAAGTTTTCTATTTCATTCGTTTCATCAATTTCAAAAAACTTATCAAGCCTATGAAAAATAATAAACTCATCTGCCTTAGAAATTATTTTCTCGATATCTTTAATAAGAAAACCATACCCGTAACGCTTTTTTAAAGCTTTCCAGCTTTTTCTAAAATGAAAAGTGTCAATGTCTTCTAAAACAGGCTGTAAATTTGAACTTAGCCATGCATTTTCTTGCCTTTTTTTATTAAAAACATCCTGACTATATGGGCTAATTATAGTTATCGGTTTTTTTGTTAATTGTGAAGCAAAATATAAAGCAAAAGTTAACTTACCGCACTGCCTTTCTCCTGAAATCAAAATAGAGCTAAGCGACTGATAATTTTTAAAATAATTATTCATTTATAATGGCTTCTATATAAAATTTAGTCAAACAGGAAATTTAGAAAATCAACTTCTTACATTAATTTATTGCCTTAATTAGAATATTTACGAAACTTTTCTCTTCATATTCAACCATCTATAAATCAGAGCTGACCTTACTATTTACTAGATTAACGTAAGCTGTACAAAGACATGTTTCTCTTAGAATATTTTTAGGGCTCTAGACCGTATATTTTCCTCACTTTACTAATTTTAATTCACTCCATCAAGGTATGAAAATTAATAACCTTAGAAACAGCCTCCTTCTATACAGGCTATGATAAACAAGCCTCAGCTTAGTGTGCACGTAAACAAAAAAGACTTTTTTAGTAGTGGACAAGGAAAACACTCTTACGATTTTTTTTCAAAACACAGCTAAACAACTAAAACCTTACTCCACCATTAATTCTCATATTTTTATATTACAATCAATTATTTAATGTAAAAAGTTCATATCTCATATTTTTACTAAATTTAAAGGTTTTAAAAAAAAACATGCATTTTTAAGGGTAATTAGTGCGGAAAAAATAAATAAATATCCAACAATTTTTATTCAAACACAAAACAATCACCCCTCTCTTTTTTTCGAATATTTAAGGTTAAAATAAATCATTAACACATTGAAATATATTGATATTTTATCATATTTGCTTTGTCTTTTAGACGCCTTTTTTAAAACTTCACTAAGTCATTGTTGAAAATCAAAGAATTTATCAAAAATCATTCTTGACGTGCAATAAATAGAAAACTATAGTTGTGCCTTAGTGGGGAAAAGTGGAAAAAAAGGGTTTTTTTTGTTTATTTGGGGAGTTTTGTGTTTCGCGGAGTCAATTCAATCAATTTAGATGCCAAAGGGCGCCTTGCTATTCCAACTCGATATCGAGCTGAATTACAAGACAATTGCGAGCGTCAGATGATTGTAACTGTTGCATTGAATGAAAAGTGTGTAGGAGAAAAAGGATGCCTTTGGTTATATCCACTACCTGAATGGGAAAAAGTTGAACTTACCATAAGCAAACAATCTTCCGTAAGCAAAATGGCAATAAAGCTCCGTCGCTTTTTAATTGGAAATGCAACAGAGTGTGAAATGGACGCTCAAGGTAGATTGTTACTCCCCGAAAAGTTACGTAAATTTGCTGGAATGGAAAAAAAAATCATTTTAGTAGGTCAATTAAATAAATTTGAAGTTTGGAATGACGAATCCTGGACAGACAAAGAAAATGAGTGGATGAACGAAGATGACACAGAAGGTCTTGAGGACCTTGGCTCCATATCATTCTAATGGAGCATTTATCTGTTTTATATGAAGAATCCATTCAAAGTCTAAATATTAAAACTGACGGGTGTTATTTAGATTGTACCTTTGGACGTGGTGGACATAGTAAAGGAATTCTATCCCAGTTAAGCGACTCAGGCCGATTAATAGCATTAGACCGGGATATAGAGGCCATCAATTCTGAGTATGCAAAGGCGATGAGTAAAGATGAAAGATTCATCCTAGTCCATGGTTGTTTTTCTGAGTTAGAAACGATTGTAAAGAACAGGGGGTACTTTGGAAAAATTGACGGTGTATTAATGGATCTTGGTGTTTCTTCTCCGCAACTAGATGATGCTTCAAGAGGGTTTAGTTTTTTAAAAGACGGACCTCTAGATATGCGGATGGATACCAGCCAAGGGGTGTCTGCTGCTGACTGGCTTGCTCACGTGGATGAAAAAATTTTGACCAAGGTGTTATTCGAATATGGGGAAGAACGTTTTTCTAGACGAATAGCTAAAACTATAATAGAAAGCAGAGAAGGTTCGCAACTTAAAACAACGCGAGATTTAGCTCAATTAATAGAAGGGGTAGTGCCTAAAAGTGAAAAAAATAAGCACCCAGCAACAAGGAGTTTTCAGGCAATAAGAATTGAAATTAATAATGAACTGGAGGAGATAAAAGAAGGTTTGCAACAGGCAATTAACGTTTTAAGTCCAAAAGGAAGATTAGTTGTTATTTCTTTTCATTCTTTAGAAGACAGAATTGTTAAACGGTTCATTAGAAATGAATCAGGTCGAAAATTTAACCCAGGCAGGTTGCCAATTAAAGAAACCAATATTGAACAGGGAATATTAAAAAAAGTGGGCAAATTTATTAAAGCTGGAAAGCCAGAACTAGAATCCAATTCAAGAGCAAGAAGTGCTGTATTGCGTGTAGCAGAAAGAGTCTGATTATTTTGTTTTATTCTAAAGTCTGGCTAGGAATAATGGGGTTGATTATTTTTTTACTAATATCTGCAATGACAGTCATTATAAGTAAGTACCGCTCGCGGTCATTGTTTATAGATATTCAAAAACAAGAAAAAACCCTGGATAATTTTGAAGTTGAATGGGGCCAATTACAGTTGGAATTAACGACTTTAACGGAAGAAAATAGAGTCGAATATGTAGCAAAAAAAAAATTAAAATTGAGAATGCCTGAACGTAAAAAGATTATTTACCTTAGACCTTAATGATGCAAGGCTTGAAATTTTCACAAACTGAACAAGTCAAACCAGCAACTTTTGCTGTAAGGAGAAAATTATTATTGAGCCTAATTCTGCTCGCAATGGCCGCTCTTGTATGCAGAGCAGTTTTTTTACAGATTTTTGACACTCAATTCTTAAAACAACAAGGTGACCGGAGGCATATTGGGGTTGTTACTGTTCCGGCTTATAGAGGCAAAATTGTAGATAGAAATAATGTGCCATTAGCCATTAGCACTCCTGTTGAGTCAGTCTGGGTTAACCCTCAACACTTTAAAGCTGAAGAAAAAGATAAATTCAGGCAAATAGCCAAGTTATTAAAGTTATCCATTAAAAAAACGGATAGCTTACTAAATGCTAATGATTCGAAACGTTTCGCTTATTTAAAACGAAGGGTTAACCCCGTATTAATTAACAAAATAAAAGACCTACACGTTAAAGGTGTTTATTTTGAAAGAGAATTTAAACGTTTCTACCCTTCAGGAGCAGTTTCTGCGCATATTGTAGGTTTTACTGATATAGATGATGTTGGCCAAGAAGGAATGGAACGGGCTTATGAACAAAGTTTAAAAGGAACTACAGGTAAAAAACGCGTAATTAGGGATGGAAGACGCAGAGTAATTAATGATAAAGACATTGAAAATATTAAAGCACCTATTCCTGGACAGGATATTGTTTTAAGTATAGATCAACGTCTTCAGTATTTAGCATTTAAAGCGTTGCAGTCTGGGTATATCAAACACAAGGCATTTTCAGCATCAATTGTAATTTTAGATGCAAAAAATGGGGAAATTTTAGCAGCAGCAAGCCAACCAGCCTTTAACCCAAATAGCAGAAAAGGTTTAAAAGGACACTTATATAGAAATAGAGCCATGTTGGATATTTTTGAACCTGGCTCCACTGTTAAACCATTTGTTGTAGCAGCCGCATTGGATGGTGGATATATAGATGAAGATATACTGATTGAAACCCATGGTTTTTATAGAGTGGGCCGTAATTTAGTTAAGGATATACATAATTACGGGACGTTGGACTTAATGCATACTTTAAAAAAGTCCAGCAATGTTGCAATAAGTAAGATTGCATTAATGATGCCGAGTGAATATTTTTGGGGGAAATATAATCAATTAGGGTTTGGCACTTCAGCAAATGCTGGGTTTCCTGGAGAATCCAGCGGTGAATTACTGGATTTCCAAAGATGGCATGATTTTGAAAAAGCAACTTTATCCTATGGCTATGGTGTTTCAACATCAACATTGCAATTAGCAAGAGCTTATACAGCCTTAGCCGATGAAGGAATTTTGCATTCTGTCAGTCTATTAAAACGTGAAATAGACGATGATGCAAAAAGAGTTTTTACTAAAAAGACAGCCAATCAAGTAAGAGAAATGCTTGAACATGTGCTTGAAAAAGATGGAACAGCTTATCAGGCAAGAGTTGATGGATATAGAATTGCAGGAAAAACAGGTACAGTAAAAAAAGCCATGGCAGGTGGATATACAGAAGATCGTTATTTAGCTGTGTTTGTTGGATTAGCCCCCGCTAGTGACCCACGATTTGTTATTGCCGTCATGGTTGACGAACCTAGTACAGGAAAATACTACGGTGGATTAGTTGCTGGCCCTATATTTTCCAAGGCTATGGCTGGCGCATTAAGAGCCTATGGTGTAGAGCCTGACCAAGAAGACACTATGCCAGTATTACTAACTGAAGCTCGATGACTTTATCGGAATTAGTTGATGGGTTAGTTACTTGCTCATCAAATATAGAAATAAAAGGCTTATCGCTTGATAGCAGGAAAGTTCAAAAAGGATTTGTTTTTATTGCAGTTGCAGGTGCGAATGAACACGGACTACTTTATTTGCACCAAGCCATAAAAAATGGAGCTAATGCAGTTATTTATGATCCAAATGGAAGTGGTTCATTTAGTTTAAAAGGACTAAAAATTGATTGCTTGGCAGTAAAAAATTTAGGCTTAAAAATAGGTAGGATTGCCAGTCGTTTTTATCAATTGCCATCGACTTTATTAGATGTAATTGGTGTGACAGGAACGAATGGAAAAACGACTTGCAGTCAATTTTTACTTCAAATTATGCCTAATTGTGGCGTGATTGGAACATTGGGGTGGGGTGAAAAAGGCACACTTAAAAAAACAGTTAATACAACACCTGATGCTTTAGCAATTCAGAGTATGCTAGCTGATTTTGTTCACTCAAACATAAAAACGGTTGTGATGGAGGTTTCATCACATGGTTTACACCAGGGAAGAGTCAATACGATCCACTTTAAAGGGGCATTGTTTATAAATTTAAGTCGTGACCATTTGGATTATCACGGCTCAATGGAAGATTATTTACAAGCTAAGCTCATGCTGTTTAAACAAGCCGACTTACAATTTGCCATTGTTAATACTGATGATAAAACTAGTAAGATTTTTTTAGCTGCTACAGATAAAAAAGTAAAGCAATGGGCATTTAGTGTTACTGGGAATAAAAGCCAATTAACAGAAAACGTTGTGGCAAATGAAATTGAATCTGGTTTGAATGGAATCAAGTTTTATTGTTATTGGAGAAATGAAAAGACCCGGGTTAAGACAAAAATAGTAGGTGATTTTAATTTAGAAAACTTGTTAGCTGTCATTACCGTGTTATTAGCACAAGGATACAGCTTAAACAATGCCGCTGACATGATAGAAAATTTGGTTCCAGTAAAAGGAAGAATGGAAAGTTTTGGAGGCAATGAAAAACCTTTTGTTTTTGTTGATTATGCGCACACACCAAGTGCTTTAAAAAAGCTATTGGAATGTTTGCGTAAATATTGCCAGCAAAAACTTTTTTTGGTTTTTGGCTGTGGTGGTAATAGAGACCAAGGTAAGCGTAAACAAATGGGAACAATCGCTGAAAATTTAGCTGATCACATAGTACTTACTGATGATAATCCTCGGTTTGAAAGCCCAGAAAATATCATTAATGACATTATAAAAGGTTTTAAAAATAAGCACGTTGAAATCATTCAAAATAGAGAAAAAGCGATTCAAAAAGTGATAAAACAAGCAAACCAAAATGACTGCGTTATTATTGCAGGTAAAGGGCATGAAGACTATCAAGAGATCAATGGAGTTTTGCATCCATTTAGTGATCAAGATATAGTCTCCTGCGCTCTACAGAACTGGACGGCTTCAATATGAAAATGTCCTTAAATGAAATTGCCTCACATGTAAATGGGCGTTTGTCAGGTCAGGATATCAATATTTCTTCAGTCAGTATTGACACTCGCACTTTATCATCTGGTGACCTTTACCTTGCACTTAAAGGCCCTAATTTCGATGGACACACTTTTATAAATAAAGCAAAAGCAGCTGGAGCCAGTGCTGTTTTAATTGAAAATATAATTGAAACAGAATGCCCTTCAATAGTAGTAAAGGATAGTCATTTAGCCCTTGCTGAATTATCAGGTGCATGGAAATCAAAAACAAAAGTGAAAACTATTGGCATTACGGGAAGCAATGGAAAAACAACTGTAAAGGAAATGACTGCCGCCATATTAGCCATTAATTCCAATGTATTATTTACCCAAGGAAATTTAAACAATGATATTGGCGTACCACTGACACTTTTAAAAATTAATCAGCAGCATCAATTTGCTGTAATAGAAATGGGTGCAAATCACGCTGGGGAAATTAAATATAGCAGTCATTATGTAAAACCCGATATTGCAGTTATTACAAATGTTGGGCCAGCACATATAGAAGGTTTTGGTAGTCTTGAAAGAACAGCAATTGCAAAAGGAGAAATTTTTGAAAGCCTTGCTTCTAATGGAGTGGCCATACTTAATAGGGATGACCCTTTTTTTCCTTTGTGGCTAGAATTAACCAAAGATAAAAAAGTGATTTCTTTTGGTCTAGATCCTAAGGCAGAAATAAGTGCTAAGGAAATTTATTCAGAAATAAAAGACAATGAGTTTTTCACTCACTTCACACTGCTAACAGCAGAAGGTGAAATAGCGATAAAACTTAGACTGGCTGGTCAACATAGTGTCATAAATGCATTAACAGCAGCAGCCAGTTGTGTTCATTTAAAAATTAAACTTGAACAAATAAAGCAAGGATTAGAGGGCATTAAACCCGTCACTGGGAGGTTGCAACCTTTAGTCGACAAACAAGGAAATCTTTATATTGATGACACTTATAACGCAAACCCTAGCTCATTAGAGGCAGCACTAATAGTATTAAAGCAATGCAAAGGAGAGCATTGGGTTGTTTTAGGCGCACTAGCTGAGTTAGGAGGCAATAGTAAAAAAATACACAAAGAAATGGGGGTACTCATTAAATCTATGGGTATTCCTCGTTTGTTTACTGTGGGAGAAGACACCAAATATACCGTTGAAGCTTTTGGAAATGGAGCTGAATTTTTTAACTCTCAAGAACTACTAATCAAAACATTAAAAGAGCAGCGAAAAAACGATGAAACATTGCTAATAAAGGGTTCCAGAACACAAAAAATGGAAAATGTAGTTGCTGCATTTATTGATGATTTCAGAAGATAAAGGATAGCCATGTTACTTTATTTAAGCGAATATTTAATGAGTTTTGATAGTGGTTTCCGAGTATTTCAATATATTACTCTACGCGCTATTTTAGGTGCACTTACGGCACTCATTATTTCATTTATTGTTGGCCCTGTTATGATTAAAAAATTGACCAGAAAAAAAATTGGTCAATCAATTCGTACAGAAGGACCAGAAAGCCATTATCAAAAAGCTGGCACACCAACAATGGGGGGTTCATTAATTTTAGTCGCTATTTCGGTAAGCACATTGCTATGGGCTGACCTAGAAAATCGCTATATCTGGGTCGTTTTATTAGTAACGCTGGGCAATGGAATCATTGGTTTTATAGATGATTATAGAAAAGTCATGCAAGGCAATAGTGATGGATTGTCAGCAAAAGCAAAAATCTTTTGGCAATCACTTATCGCACTCTGTGCAGGATTTTTTCTTTATGTCTCCGCTGAAGTTGTTGAAGAAACTCAATTTATTGTCCCTTTCTTTAAAGATGTAATGATTGAAATGGGTTGGATGTATATTGTAGTTGCTTATTTTGTCATTGTTGGTTCCAGCAATGCAGTCAATTTAACAGATGGTTTAGATGGCTTAGCTATCATGCCGACAGTGATGGTTGCTGCTGCTTTAGGAATATTTGCTTACTTATCCGGTCATATCAATTTTTCAGCCTATTTAGCTATCCCTTATTTACCAAAATCAGGCGAATTAATTGTATTTTGTGCAGCGCTGGTTGGCTCTGGCTTAGGCTTTTTATGGTTTAACGCCTATCCAGCCATGGTCTTTATGGGGGATGTGGGTGCATTAGCTTTAGGAGCAGCACTAGGCGTTTTAGCTTTGTTAGTTCGACAAGAAATCGTTCTCATGATAATGGGTGGTGTTTTCGTCGTCGAGACCATCTCTGTCATCATTCAAGTTGCTTCGTACAAAATGCGCGGCAAACGAGTATTTTTAATGGCACCCATTCATCATCATTATGAATTAAAAGGTTGGCCAGAGCCCAGAATTATTGTTCGATTCTGGATTATCACTGTAATTTTAGTCTTAATCGGTTTAGCAACATTAAAACTAAGATAATGAATAGAAAACAGATTTTAGCATCATTAAACGAACAATTATCTTTGAATGAAAATTCAAAGATTTTGGTCGTAGGCTTGGGTGATACTGGATATTCAGTTGCTAAATTTTTACATAATCTAGGTTTATCATTTGCAGTAACTGATAGTCGAAAAAAACCACCCTTTATTGATGGGTTTTTACAAAACTTCCCTGATACACCTGTTTTTACAGGAGGGTTTAATCAAACTGCTTTTGATGTTGCAACACATTTAATCGTTAGCCCTGGTATTTCTTTAGAAGAAGTATTAATCCAAAAAACTATTTTATCAGGAACGAAATTAATCAGTGATATTGACATTTTTTCTTGCTCAACAAACAAACCCATTATCGCAATTACAGGATCAAATGGAAAAAGTACGGTCACAACAATGTTGGGCAATATGGGTAACTCCGCAAATAAAAAAACAGCAATTGGTGGAAACCTTGGAACACCCGCTTTGGATTTATTGAATGAAAATACCGAGCTTTATGTACTAGAACTCTCGAGCTTCCAATTAGAGAGAACATCCAAACTTAATGCAACTGCAGCAACAGTTTTAAACATCTCAGCTGACCATATTGACAGACACGGTGATATAACAACTTATTCAAAAGAAAAACAGCGTATTTTTTCTGGTAATGGAATCATGGTGCTCAATAAAGATGACTCCATCGTTAAGGCCATGAAAATAAAAGGCAGAAAATCAATGACCTTTTCAATCTCTACTAAAACTGGGTTTCACCTTGAAACGTTGCAAGGAGAGGAATGGTTAATGAATTCTAAACAACCTTTAATACGTAAAGCAGAATTACCAATGGAAGGTTTACATAACGTTGCTAACGCTCTAGCAGCATTAGCATTGGGAACAGCGGTAAACCTTGATGTTCAATCAATGTGTGAAGCTTTACGTGGATTTAAAGGATTAGATCATCGTATGCAGAAAATTGCTAATGTTAAAGGTGTTACCTGGATTAATGATTCAAAAGCTACAAATATAGGAGCATGTATTGCAGCACTTCAAGGCTACCAAAATAAAGTTATCCTGATAGCAGGAGGCGATACCAAAGGTGCAAATATTCAAGAACTCATTCCGTTCATCTACAAAAAAACAAAACACGTCATATTACTGGGAAAAGATGCTGAACTAATTGATAAAGCAATTAATCATCGTGTTCCTTCATCCAGAGCAAAAAATATACAAGAAGCTGTACAAATTGCTGCAAGGCTTGCTAAACGAGGCGAAAGCGTTTTACTAAGCCCTGCTTGTGCAAGTTTAGATCAATATAAAAATTATCAAGAAAGAGGTGAGAAATTTGCAGCCGCTGTCATGGAGTTAGCAGCATGAATAATATACAGATTTCAAAGAAAAATACCTTCCATGTAGATTTATATCTGTTATTCCTATGTACAACCATAACTTTTATTGGCTACATCATGGTTGTCTCAGCATCACTTCATTTAGGTGAAAAAGCTACGAACAACATTATGCACTACCCTATGAGACAGTTGGCCCATATTGTTATTGGTATCTTTATAGCGGTTGCTATTACATTTATTCCTCTAAAAATTTGGGAAAAAATAGGTGCATGGTTGTTTATTACTGGACTTGCACTACTTGTTTTTGTATTGATTCCGGGGGTTGGGGTAGAAGTCAACGGCAGTATTCGGTGGATTTCATTAGGTGGATTAAGAATTCAAGTCTCAGAAATAATAAAATTTATCTCTGTTGTTTATATGGCTGGCTATGTCACTAGACACCAAGAACATGTTCAGCAATCATCTTACGGGATGGTCAAACCCTTATTGTTATTTTCTATTGCCTGTTTTTTATTGCTCTTAGAACCAGATTTTGGCTCAGCAGTGGTTATTCTAGCAATTGCCATGGGTATTATGTATTTAAGTGGTGCACAGTTATGGCAATTTATAACCATAATAACCATTATTGTTATTCTGGCTTCTTTACTCGTTTACTTTTCACCTTATCGCTGGGCAAGAATAACTGGGTTTACCAACCCTTGGGCTGACCCTCAAGACTCTGGTTTTCAACTTGTACAAGCACTTATTTCTTTTGGTCGGGGAGAGTTATTTGGCGTTGGGTTAGGAAGCGGGATTCAAAAACTATTTTATTTACCTGAAGCTCATACTGATTTCCTATTTTCTGTATTGGCTGAAGAGTTAGGGTTAGTTGGCGTTCTTTTTACTATTAGTCTTTTTACGCTTCTAATACTACATACCTTTGAAATTGCATTAAAAGCTGAAAAGGCTGGAGAAAAGTTTTCATCTTTTGTAGCTTATGGCTTAGGTATTTGGTTTGGTTTTCAAGCATTCATCAATATGGGTGTCAACATGGGTATTTTACCGACTAAAGGACTGACTTTGCCATTAATGAGTTATGGTGGAGGCAGTATGATTATTATGTGTGCAGCTATGGCTTTATTATTTCGTATTCATAGTGAAATTATTGAAAAGCAAAAAGCCACACCCAAAGGGAGGTCAAAATGGGTAAGCGCATAATAATTATGGCAGGGGGCACGGGAGGCCATGTTTTTCCTGCACTGGCTGTAGCACTTTTTTTGCAAGATAAAGAGTGGGATGTCAGCTGGATTGGTACACAACGAGGGATTGAAAAAACCGTAGTTCCTGCCCATGGACTAGAAATAGATTGGCTGTCAGTAGCAGGAATTCGAGGGAAAGGAACAAGCGCAAAATTACAAAATGGAATTCGTCTTTTTAAATCATTTTGGCAGGTATTTAAAATTTTTCGTCACCGGAAACCCAATGTGGTTTTAGGCTTTGGTGGTTATGTGTCTGGACCAGGGGGAATGGTTGCTTCCTGGTTAAAAATACCACTAGTGATTCACGAACAAAACCGAGTTCCAGGCACAACAAATAAATTATTAATCAATAAAGCAAATAGGATATTAGAAGCATTTCCTGAAAGCTTCCCTGCAACTTATAACGCTGCCTATACTGGAAACCCGTTAAGAGCTGATTTTTTAAATTTCCCTGACAAAAAAGTCTGGACTGAAGAGTCGAACAGGGAATTTAGGATTTTAATTATTGGTGGCAGCCAAGGGGCAAAAATATTAAATGATCTGGTACCACCAACACTAGCGCAGATGGACAAAATAAAAGTAATCCATCAAACCGGAGAAATTGCCTTTGAATCCGTATCAAAAAAATATGAAAAGTCATCGAGTAATGCACAAGCTGTAAAATTTATAGATGATATTGCGACCTCATACCAATGGGCCGATATGATTATTTGCCGCTCTGGAGCCATGACTATTAGTGAGGTAGCGGCAGCAGGGTTACCCGCTATTTTTATCCCCCTACCTCATGCGATTGATGACCATCAAACAGCAAATGCCAAATATTTAACTGATGCTGGAGCTGGTATTTTGTTAGCTCAATCTGATTTAACAATAGAGACTTTATTAACGGCTATTAAAAAAATTAAAAACTCGCTAAGAAACATGAGTGACCTTAGCAAAAGCAAAGCCAAATTAGATGCAACAAATTCAGTTGCCACTATTTGCATGAAGGAAGCCGTCTAATGAATATGCCAGACATTAATATAACAACCCAAGGCTTAGGAGACATAGACAAAATTCATTTTGTTGGAATCGGTGGCACGGGAATGAGTGGTATTGCAGAAGTCCTATTAAACTTAGGATATACCGTTTCAGGTTCAGACATTAAACAAAGTCCTGTCACCAAAAGATTAGAAAAACAGGGCGTTAGTATATGCATTGGACATAACAAAGAAAATGTTAAAAATGTAGATGTAGTTGTTACCTCAACGGCAGTTGATAAAAATAATGAAGAAGTTAAAACAGCCTATTTAAATAGAATCCCCGTTATTCCTCGTGCTGAAATGTTAGCTGAACTAATGCGATTCAGATTTGGCATTGCAATAGCGGGCACCCATGGAAAAACCACAACAACCAGCTTAACTGCAAGCATACTTGCTGAAGGTGGTTTAGACCCAACTTTTGTGATTGGTGGACGATTAAATAGTGCAGGAACAAATGCCAAATTAGGTTTAGGTAAATATTTAGTGGCCGAAGCAGATGAAAGCGATGCTTCCTTTTTACATTTGCAACCCATGATTTCAGTGGTCACAAATATTGACCAGGATCATATGGAAACTTATGGCGGCAGCTTCCAACGCCTTAAAGAGACCTTTTTAGAATTTTTACATCATTTACCTTTTTATGGTCTGGCTGTGATATGCATTGATGATGCAGGCGTTCAAGAAATTCTATCTGAAATAACCAAACCTATAAAAACATATGGTGTCCACAAGGAAGCAGATATTCGTGCAATTGATATTATACAACAGGGATTACAAACATATTTTACCGTGGTTAGAAAAGGTGATTATCAAAATCTGGGAGTAACCTTAAACATGCCTGGATGGCATAACATGTTAAATGCTTTAGCATCAATAGCTATTGCAACTCACTTAAATATTGATGATCGATCTATTATAAAAAGCCTTAAATCATTTCAAGGCATAGGCCGACGTTTTCAATTAAATGGTGAAATTAATTTTAACAATGGTTTGATTTCTTTTGTTGATGATTACGGCCATCACCCAACTGAAGTTGCAGCAACATTAGAAGCGTTAAACCAGGCGTGGCCAGACAGGCGAAAAGTAGTTGTATTTCAGCCGCATAGATATACTAGAACTAGAGATTTATTTGAAGATTTTGTCGATACATTATCAACAGTTGATGTGTTGGTTTTGCTTGATATATACACAGCTGGTGAAGCCGAAATCATAGGAGCAGATGGAAAATCCTTATCTAGAGCTATTCGTACTAGAGGACAAGTCGACCCTGTGTTTGTCAAAGACCAAAATGACTTGGCAACAATTCTTTCCAGCATTGTACAAGCAGGTGATGTGATATTAACAATGGGAGCAGGTAATGTAGGGCAAATTGCAACTGAATTACCTGAACAGCTGTCTCAAGCATTAAAAATAAAATGAGCGGTATTTTATTAAAAAATGAACCTTTAGCTAAGTATACAAGCTGGCGCGTAGGAGGTTTGGCAGAACAAATGTATAAGCCTGAAAGTAAGCAAGACTTATTGGTTTTTTTAACAACATTACCTAAAGATGAAAAAATTTTTTGGATTGGTTTAGGCAGTAACTTATTAGTCAGGGATGGTGGAATTAAAGGCACCGTTATTAATACAAAAGGACAGTTAAAAAAAATGGAATCAATAGATTCTGAAAAAATCTATGTTGAAGTGGGTGTAGCCTGCGCTCATGTAGCTCGTTTTTGTACAGACTTAGGTTTGGCTGGGGCTGAATTTTTAGCAGGCATACCTGGCACCATGGGAGGAGCATTAAAAATGAATGCAGGTGCTTTTGGGTCTGAAACATGGAATATTGTTGATAGTGTAGAAATGGTCAATGCAAAAGGCGAGGTGGCCAACCGAGAAACAAATCATTTTGAAGTAAGCTATCGATCGGTTAAAGGAATTGATGATGAATGGTTTTTATCCGTTATTTTGGTTTTAAAAAAAGGTGAGCCTAAAATCAGTCAACAAAAAATAAAAACACTCCTAGAACAAAGAGCTTTAACTCAACCAACTAATAAACCAACCTGTGGATCTGTATTTAAAAATCCCCCGGGGCAACACGCGGCAGAATTAATTGAAGCCTGCGGTCTCAAAGGATATATCGAGGGAGGCGCTTGTGTTTCTAAAAAGCATGCCAACTTTATTGAAAATATGGGTCAGGCAACTGCATTAGATATTGAAAAACTGATTGATTATATTCAGCTACAAGTCAAAAAACAACATGGTGTCACTTTACTGACTGAAGTCTGTACGGTTGGAGAGCCATTATGAAACCACTACGAATTAAAGATGCAAATAAATTTGGTCATGTCGCTGTAGTTATTGGAGGAGCATCCGCTGAAAGAGAAATATCTTTATCAAGTGGAATGGCCGTATTTGATGCTTTAAAAAGACTCAATATTAATGCAACGGTTATTGACGTAAATAATAATGCAATTACCGCATTAGCTAAAAAAAACATTGACAGAGTATTTAATGTAATTCATGGACGAGGTGGTGAAGATGGAGTTTTACAAAGTATTTTGCAGATAATGAATATTCCTTATACAGGTTCTGGTGTTATGGCTTCCGCACTAACCATGGATAAGTTACGTACAAAATTATGCTGGAAAGGTTTTGGTTTAACTACACCAAAATGGTTCATTTTAGATAACGAATCTGACATAGAGCCTTGCATTAATAAATTAGGGTTTCCCGTCATAGTCAAACCATCTGAAGAAGGGTCAAGTATTGGCATGAGTAAAGCTAATAATGCAGATGAATTACAAAAAGCATTATTAATTGCACAGGATTATCAATGTGAAGTGTATGCAGAATCCTGGGTTAAAGGAGAAGAATATACAGTAGCAGTTCTAGATAAAGAGGCCTTAGCTGTTATTCGCTTGGAAACACCCAACGAATTTTATGATTTTGAAGCTAAATATCAATCTAGCACGACACAATACCATTGCCCTTGCGGATTAACTGAACAACAAGAAAATGAATTGAAATCTTTAGCTTTAAAAGCCTGTGCTGTTGTTGGAGTAAAAGGCTGGGGGCGAGTTGATATGTTTATTGATGAAATGGGGGTGACCCAATTAATTGAAGTCAACACTGTTCCTGGAATGACTGATCATAGCTTGGTTCCAATGGCGGCTAAAGCTGAGGGGATTAAATTTGATGAGCTAGTCTGGCGAATTTTAGAAACCAGTCTTAATGAATAGTACTACTGTTAAATTGTTTATAGGGATAACTTTTTTAATTATATTCAGCATCATAGGATGGCAAGAAGTGATGAAACAAGGTGCTAACTGGCTACCTATTAAATATGTACGAATTGAAGGTACTTTTCAGTACATTGAAAAAAACAAAATTAAACAAGTTTTAAAAGGGCAGGTAAATAATGGCTTATACAATGCAAATATTAAAAATATTCAACAATCTGTTGCAGATTTGCCCTGGGTCAATAGCGTAAAAGTAAAACGTGTTTGGCCAGATGCAATTGAAATAAAAATAACAGAACAAGTACCTATTGCTAAATGGTATTCAACAGAATTGGTTAATAAAAATGGCGACATATTTAAACCTGATAATTTAAATAATTTTGAGCATTTACCTATGATCGCAGGTAACACAGGAAACGAAAAAAAACTTTTAGAGACAATGGCAGATTTAACGATTGATTTAAAAGAACACAATATGAAACTTACAGAGTTTCAAGTTAGTAATAGAAGAGCCTGGACTATAAAAATACAAAATGGAATGGAATTAATACTCGGTAGAAATGAGCCTTTCAAAAATCTTCAACGCTTTTTGAAAACACGACATCTGCTAGGCAAAGAACAATTAGCAAAAATAAAGGTAGTTGATTTGAGATACCCTAACGGATATGCATTAGCATGGAAGTCAACAGAAGAAAAAATCGACTGGAAACTATTAGCAGATAAAAACCAACATATAGCGGAATGACCATGGCAAAAAAAACAGATCGTAACATCATAGTTGGGTTAGATATTGGTACTTCAAAAGTAGCAGCGATCGTCGCAGAACATACTGGAAATGATGAAATTGAAATCATTGGGATTGGGGTTGCACCATCAAAAGGCCTTAAAAAAGGTGTAGTAGTTAACCTTGAATCAACTGTCCACTCCATTCAACGAGCAATTGAAGAAGCTGAGCTCATGGCAGGATGCCAAATTCAATCAGTGTTTGCAGGTATTGCTGGAAGTCATATTAAAAGTCTCAATTCTCATGGAATTGTTGCTATTAAAGAAAAGGAAGTCACTCAATATGATATTGACAGGGTGATAGATTCAGCTAGAGCTGTTGCCATTCCTGCTGATCAAAAGATTCTTCATATACTTCCTCAAGAATTTGTTATTGACCAGCAAGATGGAATAAAAGAACCCATTGGAATGTCAGGTATTCGGTTAGAGGCAAAAGTACATATGGTGACTTGCAGTGTAAGTGCAGCGCAAAACATTATTAAGTGTATTAGGCGTTGTGGTTTGGATGTTGAAGACATTGTACTTGAGCAACTAGCATCATGCACATCAGTGTTAACTGAAGATGAAAAAGAACTCGGTGTTTGTTTAATTGATATAGGTGGAGGAACAACAGATATTGCAATTTTTTCTGATGGTGCAATCAAACATACTGCTGTTATTCCTATTGCCGGTGATCAAGTCACCAATGATATAGCTGTAGCGTTAAGAACGCCAACAAAAAGTGCAGAAGAAATTAAGTGTAAACATGCTTGTGCATTAACTCAATTAACAGATGCAGAGCAAATACTAACCGTTCCCAGTATTGGCGATCGAGAACCAAGAAAAATATCATCTCAGAATCTGGCAGAAATTATAGAACCACGTTACGAAGAGCTAATGCTTCTTGTTCAAGCAGAACTTAGAAGAAGTGGATATGAAGATTTGATAGCTGCAGGCATGGTATTGACTGGAGGCAGCTCTAAAATTAAAGGGTTAACTGATCTTGCCGAGGAAATTTTCCATATGCCTGTCCGGATGGGGTTTCCTCAACATGTGTCAGGCTTAACAGATGTCGTAAAAAATCCTGTTTATTCAACGGGAGTGGGGTTGTTGTTATTTGGAAAAGATCACCAAGGACGATCAACTGGGTTAAATGCTGAAGGGAATAGTTTGTTTGCAAGGATAAAGAATTGGTTTCAGGGTAATTTTTAAATTTAGATATAAATAATTTTAACAAATGAGGAAAATAAAATGACATATGAATTAATAGATGACATGAGCAGCGATAATGCAATTATAAAAGTGATTGGTATCGGCGGCGGCGGCGGTAATGCAGTCGATCATATGATGGAAAATCATATAGATGGCGTACAATTTATGTGCGCAAATACGGATGCTCAAGCACTACGTAGATTAAAAGTTGAAACAAAAATTCAATTAGGTGTTGAATTAACAAAGGGTCTTGGTGCAGGAACCAAGCCAGAAATAGGTAAACAAGCAGCAGAAGAAAATAGAGCGCATATAAAAGAAGTATTAGAAGGTGCTGACATGGTATTTTTAACTGCAGGCATGGGCGGAGGTACAGGAACAGGTGCTATCTCTGTCATTGCCTCAGTTGCAAAAGAACTTGGCGTATTGACCGTTGCTGTTGTTACAAAACCATTTGATTTTGAAGGAAAAAAGAAAACTTCGGTCGCAGATGCTGGTATTAGAGAACTGGAGAAACACGTTGATTCATTAATCACCATTCCTAACCAGAAACTTCTACCTGTATTAGGTAATAATCTATCACTACTTAATGCATTTAAAGCAGCCAATAATGTTTTGCTGGACGCTGTACAAGGTATAACAGAACTAATAACCAACCCTGGATTAATCAATGTTGATTTTGCCGACGTTAAAACCGTTATGTCTAATATGGGCCCTGCCATCATGGGTTCTGGCACATCAAGTGGCGATAATAGAGCTAGAGAGGCTGCTGAAAAAGCAATTGCTTGCCCATTATTAGAAGATATTAATTTACAAGGCGCAAATGGTATTTTAGTCAATATTTCTGCTTCTGATATTGATCTAACTGAATTTGATGAAATTGGAAGTATTATGCATGCTTATGCCTCCGAAGAAGCTGATATGAAAATTGGTACTGCAATCAACCCAGACATGGGCGATGAAATTAAAGTAACCGTGGTTGCAACTGGAATGGGTGACACATCACATTTAACATCTCCAATACAACTAGTACAAAGAGCTGCAACAGGTGACGTTAATTATGACGTTCTAGATAAACCAACTGTTATACGTCATAACAAACAAGAAACCAGAGAAACTCGTTTTGGAGCGCAACCTAAGAATGACCAAGAACTTGATTATCTTGATGTTCCAGCATTCTTAAGGCGTCAAGCGGACTAAGAAAAGTACCTGTAAAATTAATAGATTTTCACTTATCTTCTGCCTTATGCTGACACTATTTTCATATAATTTGATAAGAGTGTTGGCACATGGCA
This sequence comes from Methylococcaceae bacterium, assembly GCA_021647145.1. Lineage (GTDB taxonomy): Bacteria > Pseudomonadota > Gammaproteobacteria > Methylococcales > Methylomonadaceae > QPIN01. The sequence continues at coordinate 48,950 of JAKIVF010000004.1, forward strand.
GACTTAGTATCTAATAATTTCCTCTGTGAAATACACAGAAATACAGTAGGAAAAATGCTATTGTTTGTTTTTTTCATAATTCTAAGTATAGCTAAAATAGCTGGCTTAACACTAAAATTAAGGTATTAATTATATAAACTGTTAACTAATACCTATAAATAATTTTTTCAAGCTTTTTTACATATCCTCTCCTATTTCAAACGAAAGAAGTAAAACAATATGGAGAAAAAAGCATATAAGACGTTTCAGGTGATTTCTATCCGAGGAACTACCCTCAAAAATAGACTCATAAAAATATGATAGAATCGCCTGTTATTTATTTATTTATTATCCCACTATGATTAAACAAAGAACCCTGAAAAATACAATTCGAGCAACAGGTGTAGGGCTCCATAGTGGAGATAAGGTTTATTTAACACTACATCCAGCTGAAATAAATTCAGGTATTAATTTTCGACGTGTTGATTTAGATAAACCAGTAACAATTAAAGCGATACCAGAGAATGTTGGTGAAACCATGCTTTCAACAACGCTTGCAAAAGATGAAATAAAAGTTGCGACAATTGAACATTTATTATCAGCACTAGCTGGTCTTGGAATAGATAATGCAACGGTTGATGTGAGTGCCCCCGAAGTTCCAATAATGGATGGAAGCGCAGGGCCCTTTGTATTTTTATTACAATCTGCGGGCGTACTTGAGCAAGAAGCTCCCAAACAATATATTCGCATCATCAAACCAATTCGTGCAGAAATGGATGATAAATGGGCCGCTTTTGAACCTTATGATGGCTTCAAAGTTACTTTTACAATAGATTTTGATCACCCTGCTTTTCCTGACCATTTGAAAACATCTGTCATGGACTTTTCCTCCACAACATTTGTTAAAGAAGTGAGTAGAGCAAGGACCTTTGGCTTTATGAAAGATATTCAATTTTTAAGAGAAAATAACCTGGCATTAGGGGGAAGCTTAGATAATGCAATTGTTGTCGATGATGATAAAGTTTTGAATGAAGATGGATTACGTTATGCCGATGAGTTTGTAAAACATAAAATTCTAGATGCAATTGGTGATTTATATTTACTAGGACATAGTCTTATTGGTGAATTTAAAGGTTTTAAATCAGGTCATGCACTCAATAATAAACTATTGCTTACCTTATTAGAAAATAAAGATGCATGGGAAAAGGTTTCATTTGAAAATGAAGCTGATGCTCCTATAACCTTTATGCCATCAGACCTGTCACCTTTTCAAGAACCTAAATAAATCAAGAAAAAATACTCTAAAATGTAAAACTACAACACTTTATTTTTTAAAGTATTGCCTAGCTTATTTAAGGCATTTTTTAATTTTTCATTATCCTGCCCTTCTGCTGAATTTATAATAAATTCAATATTTTCAATGGAAGGATAGTTTTTTGTCTTTTTTTCCTCTATCTCATTAGTTTGTGGAATAATCTTAAATTGAACAGTTTCAAAATAACCTAGGTTCCTCTCCGATACTGTTTGTAAGATAGTTCGATGATAAAAACGAAGCTGAGAGGACCAGATAGCTGAATCAGTATAAAGGGATAGCTTCTTTTCTGAAGCAACACAAAATAAAACGTGAATAGAAAGATGATTAGGCAGTATTGATTTTATCTTTTGTAACAATTTAGACTGAATATCAATTTGGTATTGATAATTTGCAATTATTTTTTGATCATAATTTAATACCGGTTTAAAAAAACTTTTTTTATAAGCCACTGAGTCATCATCCAAAAAATATTTCATTAGTACAACCGTTTGATCTTTACACTATTTTATTTTAATAAACCTTCATCATACGAGAGAAACAGAACCTGATTCACAAAAAAACACTTAACAACATCCCCTTAACTATAAATCAGTTACTATAGTACATCTCAATTAATTTAGTACATCTCAATTAATTGTGGGCTAGAAAGCTTGAGAATCAAAATTTTCCATTCAACAACTATAGACTTAGCGCTCCACAGATGCAGATTTCTATCGGACTATTATTGCCTAACTGCGTTGACAAAATGACTCCAGATAAGCTTATTCACCCATCATAGTGCCTTGCTACTAACTAAAATTAACTCGTTATAAATTCCCTACCCATGACTGCACTAAGTATAACAAAATCTAGGCAAAGTTGAATATAGTACTTGTTAGCCAGAAAATTATGAGTAAGGAACTGCCACAAATGAAAAGATTGAAAGATAGTGTATACAATGCCTTGTCAGATCAAGTAAAAAACTTACAGCTCATTCCTGTTACAGCAGTAAAGCTATTACAACTAACAGCTAATGAGGATAGTGATTTTCATGACCTCTCAAAAATAATTGAAACAGAACCCGCCTTAACAACTCAAATTTTAAAAACAGTTAACTCACCTTTATTTAATTTCCCGTATCCAATTCATTCAATACAACGAGCAGTCAGCATGCTTGGATTTTCAAATATTCGTAGTACAGCAATAAAATTATTGTTTTATAACAAGCTAATTGCCAAACCTACAGGTCAAAGTTTTGATTTGCTATATTTCTGGCAACATTCTTTATTTGTAGCAACTCTAGGCCGTGAGATTGCTGTTAAACTAAACCACCCTGATCCTGACCTGCTCTATACTTCGGGCTTGCTTCACGATATAGGGAAGCTAGTTTTAGAGTCTCATGGAAAACTCAGCTACAGTGAGTTTATTTCAGCCAATACCAATATAGCTCCCTCAACATTACAAAATGAACTGATTTTTTTTGGTGTAAACCATGAACAAATTGGCCATATTATCTGCCATGATTTAGAATTACCCGAAGTAATTACCTCTGTAGTTGCTAACCACTATGCTGAGCCGAATAACTATTTTGAATTTAAATTAGAAAACGCTATTATCACATTTGCTAATTACCTTGCTGGAATACATGGTCTTGGTTCTTTTTATCAGGAAAAACCTCCCGTTTTACCCAACATTGTAAGTAAAACCATTGATATTAAAAACATTGATATTGACTCTTTATTTACCCATGTGGATAAAGAAATGCAAGAAACAAGTAAATTTTATGGCATCCAGTTTCCGACCTTAAATCAATTACGAATACAACTAATTCAGTGCTCTATAAAATCGAACCAATCTAGCTCTCAATCATCACAATCTATCCTTCAGGCAAAACCCAAACAATCCAATTTACTTTCCACCCTGACTATTCCACATCAAAGTTTAGACCCTGAGTTGATCATTCCTCAAACCTTGCACGCAATTTATAATAGCTTCCATTTTGATCGTGTTTTTATGCTCAGTATGTTTTCCAAAAACAGAAGTCTATACCCTAAATTTTGCTACCCACCAAACAACTCCACAAATCATCTTGATCAATCATTAGAAATTAACATTGATACTTTAACGGGTGATTTATTAACTTGCTTAAGAACAAGGCACCCTGCAATTATTACTAATAAAAATTTTAAGAATCGCAGCCTTCTTAATCAAATTGGAGTTAACGAATTTATTGCCATCCCTATTTTAAGAAATAAACGACTGTATGCCGTTCTTTATATTGATAATAAGTTTTCTCGACATCCTCTTAAAGTAGAGATCCTTTCACAAATAGTACCTATAGCCAAAGAACTAGGATCTGCATTATTTAACGCTAGATGCTTCGAACTTGAAAAAAATAGAGCTGAAATAGACTCTTTAACTGGATTATCAAATAAGCGCATGATCAATGATTTTCTCGAAGTTTTATTTTCTGATAAGAAAAGAAATCTGAGTAGAATTGGCATTGGCTTTTTAGATATAGACTATTTTAAAAAACTTAATGATGAATGTGGACATCATTCAGGTGACGAAGCATTAGTACTTGTTGCAGATATACTCCGTAGCCTTACCCGAGAGGGAGATTTTGTAGGTCGATATGGAGGTGAAGAATTTGTTTTTGTTTTGGCTGACTGCGACGTTATAGAAGCTCATCAATACGCAGAAAGAATTCGTGCAGAAATTGAAACTAAAGGAATTGAATTCCAACATAAATTCAATAACAATAAACTGACTGCAAGTATTGGTATTGTTATGTACCAACCTCAATTTAAAAACCATACCCAGTTAATAGCTAAAGCTGACAAAGCGATGTATCAAGCTAAAAATAGTGGTCGAAATAATGTCGTTTCACTACCCTCAAAAAAACAAACCCAAAATAAGATAGTGTCAATAAAACGCTCTTAGGCAACTGGAAATAAATAATGATAAAAATAGGTTTAATAATTCTTATACGAAGTATATTAAGGAACCTCTGATCAAGTCCAATTATTTTTAGCTTGTTAAAACTGCCGCTATTTTCCAACCACTTAATCAGAGATTCCTTAACTTACATCATCGCCCTTTAGACCGAGTCTTTGCATAACCGCTGATCTAAACCCTCTAGCAACGGGCACTTCTTTTTTACTATGTGTATAAATAGTTGCTCTATTTGTATCTGACACCCGACCGAACTCAAGTACAGCATCTGGATTAACTATAAATTGTTTTTGAGATTGAAAAAAATTTGTTTTTTCCAGTATCAATTTAAGTGTTAATTCTGTGTAGTAAGATTTATCCTCACAAACAACATATATACCTGCCGGCCCTCTTGACTCAACAAATTCAATATCTTCAAGTTTGACAAACCTGACTCTGTTATTAGAATAAACCGGAAGACGCTCTAAAGAGCGATCAGGAAATGGAGCTGGTTGTTTTTTTGTTTCAGAGCATTGCTCTCTAATGCGTTCAATAGTCGTTTCTAACCGATCATCCAGTACCGGTTTTTGCAGATAATCTAAAACGTTTGCCTCAAAAGCTCTTAGGGTATATCGGCTATATGAGGAGACAATGATAATATGTGGCTGATGCTCATCAACGTCCAAATAATCAAGTAAAGTAAAACCTAATTCAGGCCAATCTTCATTCTGCGTAGGAACATCATAATCATGCCCAGGTAAACAAATATCAAGAAAGATAATATCTGGTTTATGCTGACGAATCAGTTTCATTGCTGAGAATAAGTCACCACACTGATCGGCTATTTCAATATCTTCATACTTTTCTAAGGCAGTTAATAATTCCTCTCGTGCTGAAATTTCATCTTCGATAATAAGAGCTTTTATCATTTTTTACTCCTTAAATGACTGTTTTCCTTAGTTTCTAACACTATGGGTAATAACATGGTAACAAGAGTAAATTCATTCTCTTTACAATCAATATTAATACCATAGCTTTCAGAATTATATTGTGATTTGATCAGTTCATCGACCATTTTCATACCTGCGCCTTTTATCCCTGTACTGGCTAATGTATTTTTAGGCTCATTGTCGTTATAAGCGCCCACGTTATCTTTTATTTCAACCGACATCAATTGGTCACTTATTTGACGAACACGAATATTAACCTCACCTATCGCAGGTGGCAGCAACTGAGAAACACCATGTTTAATCGCATTTTCAACAATTAACTGTAAAATATACTGGGGAATTTGAGCTGATTCAAGGTTTTTATCAAAATTGATTGTCGTATACAAACGGTTTTCAAACCGTTCCTGTTCAATCTGCAGGTATTTCTTTAAAAACTCTATTTCATGTTTTAAAGTGATGAAGTGGTTGGCTGGTGATACTCTTTCCCGCATAAGTTCGGCAAGTACCCCCATTAGCATTCTGGCTTTTTTAGTATCTTTTCTTGTAATAGCTGAAATGGTTGACAGTGCATTACCAAAAAAATGTGGATTAACTAGTGCTAACAAATACTTATCCTGTAAAGTCGCCAGTTTTTCAGGGTAACGTGCTGCCAGAATTTGTTCTGCAAGCAAACTGGCTAAATTCTCGGCCAAATCTCGATTTACCCGAGGGAAAAACCTGTTTTTTGACTCAAACAATACCAAAGCCCCTTCAATTTTACCTTCTATTGTTATTAATGTTATGTGAGCTGAATGTAACGGGCATTGTGTAGATTTTTTACAATGAAACACCTTCGAGTGTCCATCAATAAAAATGGTTTTGTGGCTGTCCAATGCTTCTTTAATTAACTCATTGGTAACTAAGTCCCCAACATGATGATGTTCATAGCCTGCGCCAACAAAAGCGATAACTTTACTACGATCAGTAAAAGCGACTGCGGCAGCACCTGTTTCTGATTTAACTATGAGTGCCAGTTCTGTTGCCGTCTGTGTTAATGAAGTATTTTGTTTTAATACACTTGCAAGACGCTTTGCAATACTCAAAGCATTACCCGATAATGCGGTATCTAAGCGTTCATAGTCATGTAAAATTCCGACACACAACATAACGCCTAAGCTGTTAGCCAATAACATCGGGAATGTAATTGCTTGTAGTAGCAAGATATCTTTAGTGACTATAAAAACAAGAATCATACTAATCGACTCAACAATCAAGCTAGTTAAAAAGGCAATTTTCCAGCTAAAACGCTCTTCAGGTCTAAATTTTAATAAAAGCTGATAAACTAATCCCGCAATTAACCCTGCTAAGGTGGTCGTTAAAAAGCATATTTCCGCTGTAATTCCACCAGCCAAGTAACGCATAAATCCTGCACTAAATCCGACACAAACACCTAAAACAGGACCACCCAATAAACCAGCCAATACCGCACCAATAGAGCGTATATTAATCATTGCCCAAGCACTGACCTCATGACCTACATGAACTTTTATTGCAAGCAAGTTTCCTAAAATGGAGAGTAGCGTAAATAATCCATATAACCACAACCAATCCCGACGGCGTAATTTATTTTTTACCAGAAATGAAAATGCAGGTGAATATTTATTAAATAAATAAACGATGGCGAATAACACACAAACGTAACTAATTTCTGAGAAAATAAGTTCAGGGTTTATCCAGTTCTGGTAGAAACGTTCTATATAAACTTTACTAGTTATTATAATCTGATTAATTTGCATCAAAATATCGAGGTAACGTTAGAATGGCTTTGGTAAATTTTTCAACTTTGCACTCAAATTTCAAACCGTATTGATTAGAATTAAATTGCGTCCGAATCAGTTCATCTATCATTTTTATTCCATAACTTCCTTTTTTTTGAGCATCGTTTTTTTCTTCTTCTGAATAAAGTCCTGCATTATCTGACACTTCAATAGTAATTAGTCCGGAGTCTTTAGAACAATAAGCATGTACTTTGATTTCGCCCATAGCGGGTGGTAATAGCTTACTTGTACCATGTTTAATCGCATTTTCTACTAATAGCTGTAATATAAAGCCTGGTATTAAAACATCCTCTACGGTTTTATCGACAATAACAGTAAATTGAAGCCGATCTTTAAAACGAGCCTTTTCAATACAGATATAACTGTTCATCATCTCTATTTCATGAGCCAGAGTATGGCTTTCATTTTCTGGGTTCAATCGTTCTCGCATCAGATAAGCCAATTGTTTCAATAAATCTATAGCCTCATCTTTATCTTTACGAATAATTGAAATAATCGTATTTGATGAATTTGACAAAAAATGAGAATCAACTTTTGCATGCAGATGTTTTAGCTGAGTATCAACAAGTTGATCATGGTAACGAGATGCCAGGATTTGCTCAGAAAGCAATTTAGCTAAACTGGTGCCTAATTCTCGACTGATTTTGGGGAAGAAAGTATGTTTGGGTTCAAATAACAAAATTGTTCCCTCCGCTTTTCCTTTAACAATAACAGGGATGATCAATACAGAATGTAAAGGACAACAATCATCAGATTTACAGTGAAAATAATCTTCATAGCCATCTAAATAAATCGTTTTTTTTGTCTCAATCGCCTTATGAACCAACCCTGTTGCAATCTCATCACCCAGCAAATGATGATCGGAGGCAATACCCACAAATGCAAGCAATTGATGATTTTTAGTCATCGCCACTGCCGCTGCTCCCGTTTCTCTCTGCAATGTTTTAGCGATGTATTTTGCTGTTAATTCAACGGGCAATTTTCGTTTAAAAACTCTGGCAAAACGTTCGGCCATATTGATAGCATGTATAGAAAAAGTTTTACCAATACGGTCATAGTCACTAAGAATAGTGATGAATAATGCCGCACCTATTCCATTACCTAAAATATTCGGCACGGTTGTGATTTGAATCAAAGCAATGCCTTTAGCTAAAGGAGCATTACTGATAATGACCAATATTTTCATCACGATTTCACCAACACAGGTTGTGATAAAAACTAGCTTCCAGTTAAATCGTTGCTCTGGGTGTGTTTTAAGCACAATAAGATAGACAAACCCTGCAAATAAACCTGCTAAGGTTGTTCCAAACGCTCCTCCAATAGCGGCATCACCGCCCATTAGATAGCGGTAAAAACCTGAACTAGCTCCAACAGTCAATCCTAATAATGGGCCCCCCAGAAAACCAGCTAACACAGCACCAATAGCACGGCTTTCTACTTGTATATTGGCCTGTAATTCTAATGGAGGTAATTCTTCAGCAAAAATAGCCGGTTCAACATCAATGATTTTTACTTGGGTCCACGTATTATTTTCAGCTTGAATAGTGACTAAATCACCCAGAACTGAGCCAATAATTGAAATAACAGCAAAGATTGCATATAAAGCCAACCAGTCTCTTTTTCTCATTGAGTTTTTAATCAATAACTCAAATGCTTTTGATTTACTAAATAAAAAGGCAATAAAAAACATAACCGATACACGCTGAAACATTGCGTAAATCAGCTCTCCATTAACCCAGCCTTCTGTTGCATTGAAGTGCTGGATTATTGATTCTAAATGTGCTGTCCATTCAGTCATAAGCATCAATACTTAAGGTAAGAAATATTAAAATCAAAGAAAATCATGTAAGGATGCTTACTTTACCATGGGCCAATCCTTACCCACCGCAGCCACCATTACACCCACCTCCTGAACAGCCTCCTCCACTTGCACAAGCTATATGGCTAGCACAAAAACTATTATCTGATGCAGAAGCTTTATTCTGGCAGTCTAACAAATAGGTAAAGCCGTCTTCAATCTTTAAAATACTATCAATTGCAAATAAACGAGGAAGATATTCAGGTTTATGTGAGTTTTTTTTCTCTAAAACAAGCAAGCCTCCAGGCCCTTTTAATTCCTTCTTGTGCAGTAGTTTTAGATTTCATTGCTTTTGTAGGCGTATGATGCAAAAACCGTCCAAAAGCATTCTCACAAAATTTTTCATACTCTTTAGTAAAAAATATAAATTCATGTCATGCTACATCAACAATTTGCGATGGCATTGATACGCTGCTTTTATAAGCTTGATTACAGATATAAAAATAATCTGTTAGTGCCTCAAACACTTTATCTACATCACCATCACTAAGATGTGGATATTTACCTATTAGCTTCTTTCTTATTGATACATTAAATTTATATTCTGAAATAAAAACTAATTGCATTTCTTGTTTTTTTAAAAAAGCCAAATGACGAAAAATCAAATAAATGATTAAAAATAGTATTAAATATCCCATGCTTTAGCCCTCTGTTTTTTAGCTCATAATACGTTTACTCACTTAAAGTTAGATAAAGGTATTCTTAACATCCAACTCCTTATTTGTTGATAAACAGCATAAACTACCAACCTTACATTTGGCATCTCTTTATAAACTAAGAGGGCAAATCTAGTAGATAAGTGGTCAGAAAGATACACTCACCATCAAGTTATTATCTGCAAATAGTTGTTAAATACGGTGTCTAATAATCATCGCGCTATAATAAAAAGTCATGCAAATAGATTAAGCGGATAGTAAACGGTTAAACTCTTAACTTACCTTGTTTAAGAACCTGTTCTAAAGCATTAAAGGGAGTTTAACAAATATGTAAAAATGATAGACATCACTACAAAACCTTGTAAAAAACTATCTATGGTAGCTTTGCTATAGATAAGTTTTCTAAGAAATTAAGCCACTTTTTTGATGCGAAGAATAAGTTTAGTTATTAAGATTTTAATAATGCATGTTTAAAAACTTCTACTGATTGAGGTCTTTTCATAGGATCAATATGCATTGCCCAATCAATAGCATGTAGTAAATGATGAGGGTATTTTTTATTAAACACTTTAACTGCTGGAATAATAGTTTTTTTAGCGGCTTTTTTAATGTCAAAAACCGGTGCTTTACCACTTAAACAAAAGTACATTGTAGCACCAATTGAGTAAATATCTGTCCAAGGGCCTAATTGAGAGTTTTTAGAATATTGTTCAATAGGGGAGAATCCATGAGATATTATTGTTGCGTGGTTACTTTTAGAAACAGAAGTGAATTTTTGTGTAGCACCAAAATCTAAAAGTACGGGTGTGCTATTTGGTCGAATTAAAATATTACTTGGCTTTATATCCAGGTGAAGAAAATTTTTTTCATGCATCATGCTAATTCCAGCAAGTAGAAAATTAAACATTTTAATTAGCTGTTTTTCAGTCACTTTTGATTTTTTATTTTTAATTACCTTATCTAAAGTACTACCCTTATCATAAGTCATCACCATATAAACTGTATCATTAGCTTGAAAAAAATTAATGACATTAACAATATTAATATGTTTAAGTTTTGCCAATGCTTTAGCTTCTTTGAAAAAGAGAGCCCTCCCTTTTAAAAATAAGGCCTCTGTTTCTTTACTATTTGGAATAATGACATTATTCCATGTTCTATGGGCAAACTTACGAGGTAAATATTCTTTGATGGCAACTTGAGTTTGATCGGATAATTGCCTAGCAAGATAAACAGAACTAAAACCTCCATGAGCAAGTTCACGTTCAATAATATACTGGTCTATAATGGTACCTGGTTCAATATAATTCCATTTTTTAGGATAAGTTTTAGTGTCGTAATAGGAGGCCATTTATTTTGTCTTTGAACTGATTTT
>JAKIVF010000114.1 GCA_021647145.1 Methylococcaceae bacterium
TTATTTCTATTGGATTAAACCTATTTGTTTAACCTACTAAAATCACACTTTAAAAAAAACATAAGCTTTTTCTATCATCTCCACTTCATTTTCAATCAAAGCACATTGCTTTTTAATCCATGCAATTTGCTCTGGTTGATTAAACATACCGTAAGGTAATATGACTTCCACTTCAATCTTTCCATCCAAATAATGAACCCTGAAATTTTCTACCGAATGAAGATATTCTGAAAAATATTTATCCAAATAAAGCTGAATTTGTTTGCGTGACAATGGTTTTTTTTCTTTATCCTTAAACTCATCATCTTCTGGATCAGCATGAACTAAAACATCCACAACATCGTCAAACTCTGCCTTTATGTTATCTCTGACTGTATCTCCAATCATATGTGCCTCAGAAACGCTAATTCTTGGACTAACAACAATGTGTGCATCAACATAGGCATCTTCACCCATTTGTCGGGTACGTAAAAAATGGATGCTTTGGACGCCATCTGTCAGCTTTATAGTTCGTGTTATTTCTTGCACAAAATTTTCAGGTAAAGAAGAGTCTACCAACTCTTTAATACTTTCTAAAACTAATGACAAACCCATTTTGGCAATCATCAAAGCAACGACAATAGCAGCAACGGCATCTGCAAAAGGATAGCCTAACAATACCGCACCAATTCCAAATAATACAATTATAGAAGAAAGAGCATCACTTCTATGATGCCAGGCATTTGCTAATAATAATTTTGACCGTGTTTTTTTACCGATTCGTTTTGTGTAATGAAACAACCATTCATTTGCTAGAATCGAAATGGTTGCAATACCTAATGTTTCGTTGGTAGGAATAAGCAGTTTAACGGGATTAAGTAGCCGCTCACTTGCATCCCAGGCTATCCCACCTGCAACAACTATCAGCCCCAACCCCAGCATCACAGTTGCAATTGTTTCAAAGCGACGATGCCCATAGGGGTGGTTATGATCTGCTTCACGGCTGCCTAATTTAATCGCAATAATAACCAAAAAATCACTGATTAAATCTGATAATGAATGAATCCCATCAGCAATTAAAGAGGTTGATTGACCTAAAAAACCAAAGCCAATTTTTAGTACTGTTAAAAAAACATTAACCAAGGCACCAACATAGGTAACGCGCGTTTTTAGTTTTTGAATTTCTTTCGCATCATAAACTTTTTCCATCTTTCCTCTTTACATTAATCTAATCTTTTTTTACCCTACTTCTAAAATAATGGTGTATTCCATTTCCTCTGACAATGTTTCTAACACCTTATGTCCATTAATTCTGCACCAGGCTGGGATATCCTGCATAACACCCGGGTCTGTACAAACGACCTCTAATATATCTCCATGATTCATTTTTTTAACTTTATCTTGGGTCCGAATAACAGGTAAAGGGCACAATAATCGCTTTGCATTCAACATTTCTTTAGCCATTAAACAAACCACTCTTGAGGGATTTTATCGGCTATAAAAGGCTGCACCTGAACTTGCCTTTCGTTCCCATCCTTTTCCCTGATAGTCACATCAACCACTTCTGCATCTCGCCCCTGTCCATAACGTGCCACTAATTGAGCGGCGACAATTAGATCTTCTTCTGTCGGTTTCCCATCTATCAAAGCCAAAGGGCCTCGATGACTTGCACAGTTCATATTAAGGAATTCTTTTTTGTAGCCTTGCATAAAACGAGCTTCACCATCTTCTCTGGCAACAATAACTTTAAAATTATTATTAGGCCGAATATGACGACCTACTTTTAACAACATAATATCATCTAAGTCATATTCCTTGTCCCCTCTGGCAGACCATAAATCAACCAATTTATCAGAATAACTTTTATCAGTTAAAAAACAACATCCCCCTGCAGGCTGAGCAAAATCTTCAAAACCAAAGTTATTCGCTAATGCCATTTGTGGTTTTCTTGTACGACCACTAAAACCATATAATTTTTCTCTATCAACCCAGCCTTCACGCTCTGGCAGAGTCATGGGTAGGTTTTTTGCACATAAAGGACGCAGTAATAAATCATCTGCACCTGATTCTTCTGCAATTATCGGCATAGTATCTTTTCTTTGGGACATAGGACGTTGGCCAATTACTTCACCGGTAATAATAAAATCAAAGTCATTCTCTTTAATCCATTCCTTTGCCTTATGAACCATAAAGATTTTACAGTCCAGACACGGGTTCATATTTGCTCCATAGCCATGCTTAGGGTTGATTAATACATCTTTATATTCATCAATTACATCAATAATATGTAATTTTATACCCAGCTGTTCTGCTGACCATAAGGCATTATTTCTTTTAGGTTTATCTTTATCTTTTTTTCTGATTGCATGGGTATGACCTTCTACACAAAAACCGGTAAAAAAGTTAATTCCTTCAACGTGAATTCCTTGCTCTAAGAGAGTTTTAGCAGCTAATAATGAATCCAAACCTCCTGAAATCAATGCCACTGCTTTTCTTTGCTTACTCATAATACCTAATCAATTTTTAAATGAGTTCAATTATACCTTGCACTGTATATTTATTAAATTTTCTTACCATGAAAACTACAGCAAAATATTGTTAGTCTGCCAATTTAAGCTACACTTAAAGTCATTACTGTTATGTTTAATTAAGTGATTGCATTATTCTTCATTAAACAAAATAAACCTCTTACAAATCAATGGAGTTCCTAATGGAAAGAAATGAAGCGATGTCTTTTATGCTTAAACTACTTAAAATTTTACTGCATAAAGACGGGTCGGATTTATTTATAACGACCGGATTTCCTCCTGCTATAAAAGTTAAGGGCGTTATGACTCCAATTTCGCAAGAACCTTTATCTTCGGAAGATTCTAAAGCACTTACTCAGTGCATTATGAACGATAAACAACTAAAGGAATTTGAGGAAACGCAAGAATGTAATTTTGCCATTTCTCCAGCAAATTTATGCAGATTCAGAGTTAACGCTTACGTTCAACAAGGTAATCAAGGACTAGTATTGAGAGTTATTGCTGCTGAAATTCCAAATTTTGATCAACTCAAACTCCCCCAAGTTTTAAAAGAGATTATTTCTCATAAAAATGGATTGATTATTATGGTCGGCGCAACCGGTTCTGGAAAATCAACTTCTATGGCCGCCATGATTGATCATCGAAATGAAACAAGTTATGGGCATATCATTACTATTGAGGATCCAATTGAATATGTCCATGCCCATAAAAACTGCATCGTGATGCAACGAGAAGTCGGTGTTGATACTGATGATTGGGAAATAGCACTGCACAACACTTTACGTCAAGCACCAGATGTTATTGTTTTAGGCGAAATTCGTGATTCTAAAATCATGGATTTTGGAATGGAATTTGCCCAAACAGGTCATTTAGCAATGGCAACATTACATGCTAATAATGCTAACCAGGCAGTTGATCGTATTTTAGGGTTTTTTCCTAACGAAACACATGAAAAATTAATGCAAGATATTTCTCTTAATCTACGTGCCATTATTTCCCAGCGCCTGGTTAAAACGGTTGATGGTGGGCGTACAGCTGCTATTGAAATTTTAATCAATACTCCCTTAATTGCAGATTTAATTGCCAAAGGAGATATCAGTGGTATGAAACCGATTATGGCAAAATCTCGTGAATTAGGAATGCAAACTTTTGACCAGGCTCTTTTAGAACTATATCAAGCCGGCACGATAGATTATGACGAAGCTTTGAAAAATGCTGATTCACAAAATGAATTGCGCTTGCAGATTAAATTAGCCGGCGGGGAAAGCAAAGAAACAGGAGGACTGTCATTAGAAATAACTGAAGATGAAGATCTTGATAATCATATGGTCTAGCTTCATCAGCTAAATAAAATTAAAAAGGTTTCTCTAGTGAACTAAAACTAACTCTTCAACGAAATATTTTTTACAAAAACAAATATAACATATAGCCCATGGATTTATCACCGTATCTAAAATTAATGTTAGAGAAAGAAGCCGACTCTCTCTATTTAAAGGCAAATGAGGTACCAAGCCTACAATTAGCAGATCAAAAAAAAGCAGTTGGAAATACAGCAGCAACTATTGAATTTATTAATCAATTTGTTGCCAATTTACTGGATGAAAACCAAAAAAAGGATCTGAATAATTTCAAAACTGTTCGTCTAGCTTATAAACCAGCAGGTAAAACTTTTATCGTCCAAATTGATAAAGACAGTGATGAATCAATTATTATACTGATAAACCCTGATAAACGTACTGCTAGAACAGAAGTAGATTTTAGTAATATTCAAGTTTTAGGAGAGTCGCCAGAATCAACTTTAGACATCATGCCTTACTTGATAGAAATGGTCAAATTAGATGCATCCGATTTATTTTTAACTGCCGGTGCATCAATCAAAGCTAAAATATCGGGGACTGCTATTGAGTTAGATAAATACCTTTTAACGCCAGAGTTAACCGAATCTGCTGCTTTTGGCATAATGGATGAAGGTCAACAAGAAGAATTTAAAAAAACAAAAGATTTAGATTTTGCCATTAGCTTAAAAGATGGCAGTGCTCGTTTTCGAGTCAATGCTTTTTATCAACGAAAAACAGTAGGTCTAGTGCTTCGTTTAATTCCATCTATTATTCCTAAACCCACTGACTTAGGATTGCCTGACACTTTACTGGAATTAATTTTAGCAAAACGTGGTTTATTATTAATGGTTGGAGGAACTGGCTCAGGAAAATCTACGTCACTTGCTGCAATGATAAATCATCGAAATGAAAATTCAGCAGGGCATATTTTAACCATTGAAGATCCAGTGGAATTTTCTCATCCCAATTTAAAATCAATCGTTAACCAGCGTGAAGTGGGGATAGATACAGAGTCTTACGCCCGTGCCTTAAAAGCAAGCTTGCGAGAAGCACCTGACGTTATTTTAATCGGTGAAATCAGAGATAGAGAAACTATGTCTGCTGCATTGGAATTAGCAAATACAGGACATTTATGTATTTCTACTTTACATGCAAACAATGCGAATCAGGCAATGGAAAGAATCATCAATATGTTTCCACAAATCGAACATAAACAGTTATTTATGGATCTTGCTATCAACATGAATGCCGTTATTTCCCAACGCTTAATCCCTACTCCCGATGGAAAACGATGTGCTGCGATTGAAGTATTACTTAATACACCACATATTTCCAACTTAATTCTAAAAGGTGCTTTAAACGAAATTAAAGAAGCTATGAAAACCAGTGGTAGTAAAGGTATGAAAATTTTTGATGATGCTCTGAATGATCTATATCAAGCACAAAAAATCAGCTTAGAAGAAGCTTTAAAAAATGCTGATTCTCGAAATGATTTAGAAGCTAAAATCAATTTTGGATAAGGCTATATATTTTGTACAATTACGAATATGGAATTTATAGGATGCCCCTGTGAGCACAACTTTCTCGTAAAAACTTAAATTGACATTATGTAAAATACATAAGTTTTCATATTGATATGCTCCAACTAAATTATTAACATTAAAGAGGCAGAACAAAAATTTATCAATACTCTAAAAACGATACACGGGACAACCAGGGCACACAGCATTCACTGATAATGCTAATCGTTACCGTTGTTTTTGCTACATTGGTTAACTCGTAATCCGAAAACGCAGGCTGAATGAGGATAGCGTTATCCGGAATAGTTGCCTGCGATTAACAGAGGAAAGTGTTCTTTTTCCGCCCTTGTATATTAAAAGACATCTCTAAAAACATAAGATTATTTAAATCAAAATGATTATAGTGATACTGATTTCTGGGGAAGCCGTTCCGCCCTTAAGCCTAGAGCTTGTTCGTAGATTGGCTCCCCACCCTCGTCATCCATGCCGCGGAGTATCTTAGACCTGTAAGCTAAGCTTCTGAGTCTGCATTCACAAGGACGGTAGATGAAGTGTCAGGGTTGGGAAACCAGATATCATCATAACAAAACTAAAATGAGAGATGAAAATGAATTTTGTAGGTATTGATGTTAGCTGTAAAGAACTGGTTATCGTTATTAATGTAAAAGGTAAAGCTCGTCAAGCAAAAACCTTTGAAAATACGCCTTCTGGACATCAATCAATGATCTGTCTTTTATCAAAACTAAAAGGAGAGATCAGGGTTTGTATGGAAGCAACGGGAATTTATCATTTCGATTTGGCTGTGACATTAAGTCGTGCTAAAGCAATTGAAGTAATGGTAATTAATCCAAAAGTTGCACATAACTTCGCTAAAGCATTAATGAAACGCAGTAAAACCGACGCTGTTGACGCAGAAATTTTAGCGATTTATTGTGAAAAAATGACGTTTGAAGTATGGCACAGACCCTGTGACGAATTCATTACATTGAAAGTGATTGCTCGGCGTATTGCTGCATTAACCAAACAGAAAGCTCAAACTAAAAACCAGCATCATGCGTTGATTAGCACCGAAGAATCACCGCAGTTCGTGCTTGACCAAACCCGGGAGATGATTAACTTTCTTGATGAACAAATTAAAGTTCACCGTGATGCTGGGCTTAAGTTAATTCAGCAGCATTGTGACCTGAAACAAGCGCTTCAATTAATGACGAGTATTAAAGGAATTGCGGAGGCAAGTGCTATCCAATTACTGGCTGAATTGATGGTTTTACCCCAGGAGATGAGCGCAAGGCAGTGGGTCGCTTTTGCCGGCCTGGATCCAAGGCATTATGAGTCAGGAACCAGCGTAGCCAAAAGACCACGCATTAGCAAAGCGGGTAATAAATATATTCGTCAGGCCTTGTATATGCCAGCATTAGTTGCATCAAACTATGAGCCTCATATTAGAGGCTATTACACACATATGATGGATGATAATGGTTTGAAACCCATGCAAGCCCTTTGTGCCATTATGCGTAAGCTTTTACATGCTATTCATGGGATGTTTAAAACAAACAAAAGCTTTGAAGGAGAGCGCTTTTATACGTTCCCTACTGAAGTTAATGCCTAAGTTATTTTTAGGAATTATTTGAATTTTAACTTGTGTTTTAAGAGAGTATCTACACCCCAGTTAAATCACCCTAAATTAAAATGAGCCGTAAAGGTAACTGCAGGGAAATTTACGTTAAAAAATGAACTGGTCACCTTTATCATTTTAAGACTCATACCGATGCATGCTAAGCAGGCAATTTTTGAATATATTTAGGCCTTTTATAACCAAGAGAGAATCCATTCTTCTAATGACTATATGTCACCCGTAGATTACAAAATTCAGCATAAATCTGTTTATTTTGTGTCCGAAAAAGTGTTGACACTGCACTTTATCGATAGCAAAAAACCGAAACAAGTCTCATAGCAAGCTATACAACTACTTTCAGTTAAGGTTTTAACTCATAAAACCTAAATCCCCCAAATCAAAACGTTTTAGGCCTGGAAAAACTGCATTAATTTTCTGATCAGATAATCCAAACCAACTTGCTAAAGTTGCAGAATATTGTTCAACAGAAGTTGTTGGTATAACCCGAGTGCTTCTCTCTATTGCATCAGGGCTGTTAAGTTCTATTCTGGGCATTGTACCAAAAATATCACCACCATTAACTGCCCCTCCCATCACAAGATTATGACCACCCCAACCATGATCAGTGCCACTATTATTAGCAGTAAGAGTTCGACCAAATTCAGATGCAGTAAATGTTGTCACTTGATTTTCTACACCTAACTCTTCTAATGCTGAATAAAAAGTATTTAATGACTGACTTAATTCTTTTAATAATTTTGGATGCCTTTCATTTTGGTTCTTATGAGTATCCCACCCTTTAAAACCTACAAAAAAAATCTGGCGATCGATACTATCATCAAATGTATCTCTAATGGAAATTAGTTTACTTACCATTTCCAATTGCTTAGCTACAGAGCTGTTTTTATCAAATGGTTTCGAAGGCACAATTGCATTTTCTAACTTGTCCTGTATAAATTTGGACAGCTTATCCGATTTTTTTTGAATTTGAGCGTAATGAGAAACCAAGGTATGCTTATTTGCTGTTTCAAGATCATAAATATCCTGATAGGCCTGTTTCATATCATATTCACCACCAGATGTAGGAAATGATATGGTTTTAACACCGGAGGCAGGAATTTCATAAGCACTATTTTTTTGTCCAGTTTGCCATAAATTGACTCCATTAGGAGTCAAATTAACTGCTAGTGAAGGTGTGCGAGACCCTGAGTACAAATAATCAGTCATTCTACCTGCCCATCCAAAAGGGTAGACAATATTTGCTCTTGCTCTCATCCACTGATCTTGTTGGCTAGAGTGAGAAAATAACTGTGGTGGCTTTGATTTTATTTCTGCTTCATATTCTTCTTTTGTTATAGGTTCTGAAAGCACACCAACATTAGCAATAATAGACAGTTTTTTATCGTTGAATAATCGTCTTGCCTCAGGCATTGCAGGATGAAAACCATAATGATTACCATCGTTGTAGTTAGCTGGGTTAATAGATAGTAAAGATTTTTTTCCAACAGCCAGAGATTGTCTGGCTTTTGCATATGCGCCATACGAATTCGCATCCCTTGGTACAATCATATTAAAAGAGTCGTTACCTCCATATAAAAAGACACAAACTAAAGCTTTATATCCTCCCTTTTGAGGAGCAGCATTAGCATTAGAAAAACTTCCTAAAAGTGGAAGCATTGAACTAGAACCAATTGCAGCAGCCATCTGCCATTTTAAAAATTCTCTTCTGTTTATTTTTTTCGACATGTCTCTTAGGATTCCTTTATCTTTGAATTGAATATTCAGCTGATGAAATTATTAGTGAAATAAGACGCTGAATTGTCTTTTTGTCATCATTAATTCTCAAACGATTACTATTAAGGTATTTCAGCAAAATTTGCCTAAGCTCATTTGACATATTTCCGGAGGTGAGTAAAAGATCGAGGTGATCAATTACTTTTTCTGGCTCATCAATAAGAGCCACTTCATAATCTAAATTTAATGAAATTGGGTCATTGATGTTAAACCCTCCTCTTGTTACAAACTTTATAAAAGTATCATCTGCATTTTGTAATTTTGATTCCGAAATAATTTTAAATTCAGGTGCAATTAAGCCCTGTGATTTAATTTTCCCATAAGGACTAAAATCTGGCCTAAAAAAATTGAAAACAGATGGTGCCCTCATGGGAGCTTGGTATAGTTGCCGCTCAGGATTATAGTAATGGAAGGCTTTATAATTTGCGCGTCTTGGTGCACTCTTTGATCTTCTAGATGCATTAAATGCTCGCCAAAGATGAGTGAGCCGGATTAAAGGCTCTTTTAGCTTACCAAAATAGTTCGTCTTGGATGTACGAGCTTCTTTATCAAGTAGAATTGATTTTACGACGGCTTTCAAATCACCTCTAATGCCTTCTCCATTATTATTAAATGTTTGTGCAACCCTTGCAACATAAGCAGGACTTGGATTGCTAGTTACCAGCCGCATAATAAGCTGTTTCCCAATAAAAGGCCCCACATTTGGATGATTGAAGATAGTATCTAATGCAAGTTCTAAATCTTCATTAGCTGTTTGTCCAGCCGGAAACGTTACCCCCAAGAAGTTTTTTTCATCTTGATCATGGAATTCTGAAAAAGCAATGATAGGTTTAGTAACTAACTCTGGGCGTTTATTCCCTACATCATTACTTCTTGTATATTCTTCTGTATTCCATGCCCAGCCCGTAAATATTCTAGCCAAATTTTCAATATCTTCCTGACTATATGTATTTATTGGCTTACCATTAGCATCTTGCCTCGGGGTTCCATTCGTATTTAGCTCAACAAGTCCAATACTAAATAATTGCAAGAGCTCTCGAGCATAGTTTTCATCGGCACGTCGATTAATAGAAGAGTCTGGTTTATCATTTCCTAGCATACTTAAATAGATACTCATTGCTGGGCTAAGGGTAATATCTTCTAGTAAGTCACGAAAATCACCCAAACTATGTCGAACCAAAATATCATAATAATCAGCTACCATGTCACGTGGCAACCTTAAAAACGGAGAAAAGTCAGATACAACCATTATTTCGCTTAAAGCAAAAGCAACTCGCTGTCTAAGTTGATCATCATTGAGTACTGTGATATCCCACCATACATTCATACGACCAAATTGCCCTGTAGGTTGACCGTCTGATCTAAAAAGAGCAGTTTTAATCTGAGGTCGAT
The DNA here is from genome assembly GCA_021647145.1 of Methylococcaceae bacterium. Classification (GTDB taxonomy): domain Bacteria; phylum Pseudomonadota; class Gammaproteobacteria; order Methylococcales; family Methylomonadaceae; genus QPIN01. Next base: position 10,166 of record JAKIVF010000114.1, read on the forward strand.
GATAACTAGGAGGAAGGTTCGCCTGTTCATCAATCCAGCTTTCATAACTCTTAAGCCCAACTAAGTGTTCAATTGAACTGGAGGTTGGCCCAAAAGTACTTTGAGTTAAAAAACGAGCAGCATCTTCAGGCTGGATTTGTGCTGGTGCTGGTGCTG
>JAKIVF010000115.1 GCA_021647145.1 Methylococcaceae bacterium
TACTAAAGCTCTTCTGTTTGTTCCTAGAGTTCGGTCGTTTGATCAATTGCTCATAAACTGGAACACAAAATGACAGAAAAAACCATTATCAATATTTATTATGTGGTTAATAGGTCTCAAAATATGGGCTTGCAGGATTTAGGTAAGAATTGAATCAAAAAGAGATCTTAACCTATCCAGTGGAGCGCTATTATTGAATACATCTACCTCAGAAGGCAACGCGGGTAATATTGTAGTGCACGCAAAAAAAGTATTCCTTTCTGATACAGGGCCAATTAAAGATAAATTAGGTACCCAAATTGCATCAACATCTCCAACGGGTACAGGAAATTCTGGAAATATAACGATTAACACTGACCAGCTTAATATTCAAGATTACGCAATTATTAAAACAAATACTGGTGGATTTGGTGATGCAGGCTCTATAACCATTGATACAGACCATTTAGAAATGAGGAACGGAGGTAAAATAGAGGGTACTACTTTGGAAGATGCGGGTAATGCGGGTCATATAAATATTGATGCAAAAACAATGTTACTTTCAGGAGATGATTCCAGAGATATCCCAGGTCAAGTAACGACAATAAATACACAATCTTATAATAATAACTCCGATAGCCTTGCCGGACAGATAGATATAAAAGTAGAAGAAATAGAAATTCGTGATGGAGCAACTATTACAGTAGGCTCAAAAGGTCAGTCCAGCGGACCCGGTGGAAGTATCAAAATTAATGCAGACCAAATTTATGCACATAATGGAGCTGAGATAACCTCAACTACATTGGGTCTTCGACAAGGTGGAGGTATAGAACTAGAGGCTAAAGAAATAGTGCTTTCAGGTGAAGACACAATGTTTCAAGCAGCAACGGCTAGTATTAAAAAGGCTGGAGATTTATCAATCGAGTCAGACTCTCTTATCCTACACAATGGGGCAGAAATCAACACCAATACCTTGAATTATGGTCGAGGGGGTGATTTAACTATTTCTGTCAACACACTTGAAATGAATAACAAAGCATCAATTGAAACAAATACCTTTGCTGGTGGGCAAGGTGGCAATCTAACGGTCGATGCAAAAACAATTTTACTGACAGGTGGAAATACGATGCTATCTTCCCAATCTTTTTTTGGTTCTGGAAATGCAGGGAATTTGACTGTTACCGCCGACCAGATAAAACTAAAGGACTTAGCAGCATTCAATGCTGCAACTTCTGGTCTTGGGAAAGGAGGAGATATAACTGTAGAGGCAAAAACAATATTTCTGTCTAATTCTAGTTTTATCACTGACTCTGAGGACAGTAGCGTTGGAGATGCAGGCGATTTGACAGTCACGGCAGACCATCTTGTCCTAGAAGAAAATGCAGTTATTAAAAGTGATACACGCAGCCAAGGTATTGATTCATACATTAAATCATTAGATGATTTGGCAGCATCTCCAGGAATACAAAAAAGCTTTATTGATTCATTAACACCGCATATTGAAGAACACCATAACAATATTGGCAATGCTGGCAATGTAACAATTAATGCAGATCAACTAGAGATAAAAAATGATAGCCTTATCAGTGCTATTACTGTTGGAAAAGGACAAGGGGGGAATTTAAATGTTACTGCCCATTCCATTTTTATTACGGCAAATAATTCAGAATATCTTACTGGACTATCAACTCAATCCAGAAGTGAAGAAGATAACGCAGGAGATGCTGGCAATATTTTTGTTAATACCAATTATCTAGAAGTTCATAGTGGTGCTGAAATTAGCACAGGCACTAAAGGAAGCGGTCATGGTGGTTCCCTTACCATTGATGCTAATACAATTTTACTTTCTGGGGATGATTCTGATTACTTCACTGGTATAAAGAGTGAAGCATCTAACAATAATAGTGGCAATGCTGGATCCCTAACAGTTACTGCACGTAATCGATTAGATATTCGTGATAATGCTGGAATAAGTTCTAATATTTTTGGTACAGGGCAAGGCGGGCTTATGCAAATTAACGCGAATAATATAAAACTTGATAATGCAACCATTTCATCTGCTAGCAATTTTTCTGGCTACATACCAGAAGATTCAGATTTAGCTAAATCAGGTAAGATTGACATAACTGTAAACGATACACTTAGCTTAAAAAACAATAGTTTCATTTCTGTAAAGACAAAAAAAGCTAATGCAGGTGAAATTAACATCACCAGTGGAAATGTTTTGTATGCAGCTGATAGTAGCATCACAACCTCTGTCGCTAATGGCAAAGGAAATGGAGGCAATATTAATATTAATAGTTCTATTGTTTCTTTGGATAAAAGCGAAATCATTGCACAAGCAAAAAAAGGCTATGGAGGCATCATTAATTTTTCAGGCTTTCTATTCAAATCCCCTAGCAGCAAGATTGATGCTACATCAGAAACAAATAGAGACGGTAAGGTAATAAAGCTAAAACCAGAGACCAATATCAGTGGCAATATAGCTGTTTTACCTGAATCTTTACTCAATGTCTCACAACATTTAAGTGAACGCTGCTCCTCTCGGTCAGGAGTGCAAGCCAATAGTTTTGTGGTAAAAAACCGTGGAGGAGTTCCATTACGCCCTAGCGACCTTTCCCCGTCCACTTATATGGATATTTCACCTTATTCTGAGTCTAAAAATAGTTTTTTGGGTAACGAAACGTCATTGTCTTTAGCAAAAACCACCTTCGCTAATGTTTTAAACCAACAAAGTAACTGTTATTTTTAACCTTTGAAGTCAAAAGGCAAAGAACGCGCATGAAATAAGCTGAGTCATTGGCGTAGGGGTTTTGTTCGTATTCAACTAACACATGGATGTGTGTAGCTAGAGTAATGTAGTAATGTAAGAATTTTTTATTCATAACTGCTTATCCCCCACCAATTAGAGATTAATAATAAGCAGTTACACAAAATAATTTACATTCTCTATTCAACAGTTTCGGTAAAAATAAAACACTCAACTAATTTTTCCAGGATAAACCTCCTAAACAATTTCTAATTCAAACTATAAGACTACCTGCCTTTCAGAGGACTTAGCACAATATGTACATGCTCATTAGATGAAGGTAATACTCCTATTTGGCTTTTATAATTTTTTTTATAAATTGTATAAGGCAACTCTCTTAACCATATGTTACCGTATGAAATTACAAATGGCGTCGTTTTTTCCCTTCCTTTAAAAGACATAACAGCACCGTCTGGTTCTGAAGTAACTGTCAATTTAGTAGAACACCCAAACAAGACTGTTATTCCTGCAAGAACAGTTATTAAACGTAATATTTTTATTACTTTATTCATCTTCTTTTCCTAATTAGTTTAAAATTAATTTTTCTATAAAAGCGGGGTATACCCTTGATCGTATTAAATATTTTATTTGTTTTATAATATTTATATGACTGGGTTTATAATAGACATTCCAAACAATACAGCCTATGGTATTGGTCACAGGGTTTTAAAAAAAACCACTCTTTTTCACCCCTAACTACTCTAGAACAATAATTTTTTTTATTTAGCCTCCATTTGAACCAAAACAATGGATGATTAGCTATAAAACGTATTATTTATGCCATCAAACTAAACAGAAAATAATGTATAAATCCAAATTTAAATAAACAAATATAAATTGACTATCAAAATTTGGATAAACCAAAGCTATGCCCGCCAGCGCGCCATTGATTGGTTGAAAGAAAATCATTTATGGGTCGATTTGAGAAGTCTAACTACAGTGACTGTAACGAGAGAAACAAAAAACAACGTGAGCGAAGAAACACGTTTTTTATTAGTAGTCTGTATGCTGATAACTCTAAGAAATTAGAGCATACTATTTGTGCGTATTGGGCGGTTGAAAAAAATTTACATTGGGTGCTTGATATGACTTTTGATGAAGATAGCAATCAAACGCGTCAAGGTTATAGTGCATCTAACCTAGTGGTTATTAGGCATATTGCATTTAACTTGATAAAAAAAGAAAAAACTTCAAAAGTGGGTGTAAAAACTAAACGATTAAAAGCCGGATAAAGTAATGATTATTTACTCAAAATATTTGGCGTTTTTTAACTGCAATTGTCCTGGATAACGGTGTCCGATATTTGCCAAGTGCCAGTATTGTCTAGGCATTTTTTTTCGTTGAATTCAACATCTCGGCAACTGCTCCTGAGTTTCTCTAGTACACGCCATCCATGGCAATCATCCACATGATATTATACTTCGCTCAGTCAGCTTCGTAGGTTAGTTTTTACCAATAATTGAGCCGGCTACTGCTTTACTAAAACCAAGTTCTACTTGTCTAATATCTGTATATCCACCAAAAACGCCACCCCATGCAAATGTTTTAGTTACCTCATACTGAGCCAATTTATTTCTGTTTAAATAATCAAACAATATAACATCAGCATCAATATGGATTTGACCTAACCCAATGAACATTAAACGAGCAAAGGCATTTCCCTTGTCATATCTTTTTATCATTACTTCAGCTAAAATCTTCTTATGGTTTGAAGATTTAGTATTTATCGTTTTAAACCGTTTAGGGTTATCAGCCAATATCTCGTTCTTAATTTTCTGAGTTATTCTATCCGTATCCAGTTTTCTAAGATTCATTGATTTTTTGACGTTTACATTAATAATTAAATCTGAATAGCTCGATAACTCGCTGTTACTTATCGGCGAGTCGAGTAAATTAATAGAACCCTTTGAGCCAGAACCACAGCCCCCTAAAATAAGAATAGAGAGAAAAACCATTGTAAAACTAGAGTAGTTTATATTCATTTGAAACACCTATTATTCAGTAGTAAAAATAATGACCAATTGTCATAATTACTTCCTTGTGAAATTCTCCTTACTAAAATCTATTCACAATAACCAATATCAGAAAATGATATTTTGTACCACTGGCGAGTTCCCATATCTAAATACTCTAACACTTCGTCTTTGTTGTTTTTCAACACTGATATTTGTCTTATATCCATTAGCTCTCCACCTGTAGTATTTTGACAAACTTCTGAGTTACCACAAGCAAACGCCTCTCCATCTCTTTTCCCTAAATATTGAGGGAATTTTTTAACACATTTGGCTAAAAACTCTTCCGAGGTTTCTTTATTTGAGATTTTTTCTGTTGAGCTTATGGTTGAATCAATAAATTGCATGTATTTATCTACTTGGGTAAATGCATTAACTCCAATGGATGAAATACACTCTTTAAGACCAAACGAAGTAATACCGATCTGTTCCCAACGCTGATTAGCTGAGCTAAAAAATATCAAAGGGCCTCCGCTATCCCCGCTACATATTGCTTTTTCATCAAAAACTCCCAGACAAATGACATTCTCAGGTGTAAAACCAGGTTCTTTACAGGTATCATTATTTTTTATTGTTAATTCAACTTCTTCTAAATTATCAGGACTAGTACCACCAAAATCAATACCAAAAATAATATCTTGGAATGTATAACCCCAGCCAATGGCTAAGGCTGTATTTCCAATTTCATTTTGAAAATCAAATTTATTCGCTAAAGCAACCGGCTCCACAGAAGAAGGTCTTTCAAGATGAAGCAGTGCTATATCTGCATAGTATGTTTCAGCATCACGGTCTGGATGAATAATAATCTCATCAACGGAAATATTTTCACCTCCACTACCTTCTAAATCATTCTGTCCTAACAACACCTTAATTGATTCCATACCTTCTGCACAGTGCGCGGCAGTAAGCACCCATTCTGGATCAATCAGAGTTCCCCCACAAGCCCCTCTGCGACCTGTTTCATCGGTCAAGGTGAGGTGAGCCATCCATGGCCAGGCATCTTTTTCTGACCTGTCTCCATTAATAATTTTCTCTTCAATCTCTGAAGTACCCGCCCTATTTTTAGCATTAACGTTTTTTACTTGAACTAAAGAAAAAACAAACATAATGCTTAATAAATATAAGAAATTTATAGTTTTACTATTTGTTTTATTAAATAAGTTTTTCATTATTAGTCTCCATTGTTTTTATTTATTGGTAAGGCGGATAAACTCTTCTCTGCCATGGGGTTAGCTTATGACTCTTCAATCAAGCCACCTATGACCCACCTCACAGTCAAGTTTTTTTCTTATCCCGTTTCTGCACTTGGAGGATAACTTTACAATAAATAATCAATTTAAAAATCATTGACTTGTATAAGTGGTCGTTTACTATGTATAAGCAGTCGTATTGATTGGTTAAGTGGAATTTGACTACAAACAGTTTGGCAACCCCGCATTTATATTATCTGTTGGGTTAACGATGGAGCTGTTAATCAACCTACTTTTATTAAGAGCATAAGCTAATGAAACATAGAGACATCATAAACATACCCGCTAAAAAAAGTTTATTTCTCATCCTCTCCTTTACTATTAGTCCACCTAGCTATAGTGAAGTCACTCTTGATGGCTCAATGGGCACTGCTGGCAGTATTGCTGGCCCTGATTATCAAATTACTGAAGATGTTGGTCATCGAGCGGGTAACAACCTCTTCCATAGCTTTGGGCGATTTAATATCAACAAGACAGAAAGTGCGACCTTTAGTGGCTCTGCTGGAATCAAAAATGTAATTAGTCGTGTAACAGGTGGACAAGCTTCAGCGATTGATGGTATTTTTCGCTCAACTATTCCTAATGCTAATGTCTATTTTCTTAACCCGTCAGGGGTCATTTTTGGCGAAAATGCAAGCCTTGATGTGCAAGGGTCATTTCATGCCAGTACAGCAGATTATTTGAAATTTAAAGACGGGGTTAAATTTGAAACGGGCGCAGCAACAACCAAACCAATACTCACTACAGCAACACCTGAAGCATTTGGTTTTTTGGATGATACTCCTGCAAAAATTACTGTGTCTGGCGGTAATAATAAATTACTCCAAGTGCCAGATAATAAAACACTCTCTTTAATCGGTGGTGATATTTCTATTAAAGACAGGTCACTTTATGCGCCAGGTGGGCAAATTATTCTTGCTAGTACAGGCTCTGTGGGAGAAGTGGTTTTCAATAACTCAGGCATTGGCACCTCTTCATTTACTCAAGGAGGCAATATCCATATCAGCCATGCGGCAAATAACCCGATTACAATCATCGGTAATAACCAGCAAATAGCAGATATTGATGTCAGTGCAGATTCAGCAGGAAAAGTAGTTATTCGTGGTGGGCAGATGGTGATGGATAACAGTTATATCCGATCGGATACAACTAACGGAAATGGAAAGGATGTTGATATTGGCTTAAAAGGTGACCTAACTATGAATGGTCTTCCTGAATCACCTGATGAAAAGAAATCACCCCGAAGCTGGGTAACAGCTAACTCCTTTGGCGAGGGTGATTCAGGAAATATTGTCTTAAATGTTGATAATCTTAAATTAACCCAAGGGTCACGCATCAGTTCTTTAGCGTTATCTTCAGGTAATGGTGGCGATGTAACTATCAATTCAAATACACTTCTTCTTGAGGGTAATGACTCAAATACCGTACCTTTATTAACGACGGGGACTATAGCTACGGGTCATTCAGGAAACATCACCATAAACAATACTGATAAATTAACCGTCAACAAAGGAGCTTCTATCAACACCTTTACCAAGGCAAAGGGAAATACGGGTGAAGTGTTAATCAACACAGCTTCTTTAAATATACACGATGGTTCAGAAGTAAGTAGCACTGTAACTAAAACAGCTGAGGGAAACAGTGGTGATTTAACTATTAATGCATCCGGTTCTGTTAATTTATCTAACAATTCAAACATTCAAAATATTACCAGTGGACAAGGGAACTCAGGCCACTTAACCATCAACACAAGTGCATTAAAAGTAAGCAATGGCAATATCTTAAATCATACAAACAATAGCGGTAATGCTGGTGATTTAAAAATCGATGCCGGATCATTAGAGGTTTTTAATGGCACAATAGGTTCTGATTCAGGTTCTAATGCTACGGGGGAAAATGGAAATATAGACATCAAAGCAAACACCATTTTACTAGAGGGTAAAAGTCTTACTAATACAGCTGAAATTTCTGGTTCTGTTTCTGGAAGTCAAAACACAGGAAATTTAACAATTAACGCTGAAAATATTGAAATAAATGACTGGGCAGGCATAAGGATGGATAACGATGGAACGGGTAATACAGGAAATTTATTTGTTAAAGCCAATGAAATAGTGATGAATAATAATGCTGGAGGATTTAACAAAATTTCGGCTGATCTCTCTTCTACTGGTAATTCTGGAAACTTAACAATAGAATCACAAAATATTGAAATACGCGATGGAGGAAAAATATCAATTGACAATTATGGAAGTGGCAAGTCAGGTGTGTTATCTGTCACGGCAAATGAGAATATTATATTGGAAGGCACCTCCACTTTTTCCATACCCAATGAAGACCCTATAACAATAAGTTCTAGTATATCAAATGGTGCCTTTTCCTCTGGACAAGTTGAAAACACCTTTATTTCAGCAAAAAACATTCAAATTAAAGACAAAGCTAATATCCACACTCCCACAACTAGTACAGCTTTGGGAAGTAACCTGTGTATTAAAGCGGATCAAATTATAATGCAAGACACTGCTTTTATTACTACTGGAACAATCTCACTGTCTAATACAGCGGCAACAGGAAAAGCAGGCAACCTGGACATTGATGTTAATTATTTGAAAATGAATAACAACGCATTTATTGACACACATAGTAATAATGTAGGAGGTAGTGGACATATCACAATTGATGCCAACAACATAGAGATGAATCATCAATCACTTATCGCAACTGCCACTGAGGGTGCAGGTAAGGCGGGTAATTTAACGATTGAAGTTGATAATCTACTACTAAATGATTCTGCTCTAGCTACGTTAAGTACTTTCGTTAATTTTGATAGCACAACTGAACCAGAAACAGCAAAATCAGGCGATATTAATATTACAGTCAATCGAACAATGCGATTAGAAAAAAAATCAGCTATCACATCACTGACTGACAAAGCCAATGCAGGAGTTATAAAAATAAACGGCGATGCAATGCTACAACTTCATGATGAGAGTAAAATTCTGTCAACCGTATTTGACGGTCAAGGACAAGGTGGAGACATTATTATTGACAATCCTATTGTTGCTTTAGATAACAGTTTTATTGCTGCCCAGGCAGTTAAAGGTGCTGGAGGTAAAATCTCAATTTCCGGTATTTTGCTTCAGTCACCACTCAGCGTTATAACAGCCAGTTCTAAACTAAATACTGATGGACAGCTTAATTTAAAACCAGAAACAAACATTAGCGGAAACCTTGCTGTTTTACCTGAATCCTTACTCAATGCCTCGGCACATTTAAGTGATCGCTGTGTTACTCGCTCAGATAAAAATAGCTTTATAATAAAAAGCAGAGGCGGTATTCCTTTAAGTCCTGGAGAACTATCTCCTTCAACCGTTCTGGGTTATTTATTATCTGAAAAAAATTCAGGTAAATTACAAACCAGTCAAAAGCATCACGAACCATTATTATCATTCAATAGTATTTCTTGTATTCAATAGCCTTTTATACTATAAAGACAACTACTTTATCCTAAGGAGCTATAGATGTTAATTAAAAATTGTGTCTCACTCAGTTTATTATGTTTATCGAGTTGTGCCAGTATTGTCAGTCAATCCGAATATCCGGTAACGATCAATAGCTCGCCTGAGGGTGCTACATTTGTGATTAAAAACCAAGCCGGACAAGAGGTCGAAACTGGAGTGACGCCAAAACAAGTCACACTCACTACAAAAGCAGGTTTTTTTGATGGTGAAACCTATGCCGTCAGATTTGATAAATTAGGTTATAAATCAGAATTTGCAGTTTTAGATACTCATCTGGACGATTGGTTTTTTGGAAATATTTTATTTGGCGCAACCATGGGGTCATTTATTATTGACCCATTGACAGGTGCTATGTGGGAATTACCAGAAGAATCGTCTGTTTCATTAGTCCCAGAATAATCACATATTTATATTTAATAAAAAATAACGTAAGTTGGGTTGCCAAAAAACGGCAGCCCAAATTACAAGTTAACCAGATAACTTAATGGCATTGATGCTCTGTACAAGAACAAGAACCTTCTTAAAACACGCTGATTAGTTACTTAATTAGGTTTATATTATTCCTCATTACTTTTATTTCACAGGCTGAGCATCTTTTACTGAAAAGAGAAAATCACCATTGTTTTCATCAGTGTTCCCATATAGTCCCTACCCAGGAACTAACCGAGCCATCAAGGTACACATAAGGTCAGCCAGCGGTTTTCCGGTGATGATTGCATTTTGAACGGCTCGAATAGTATATGAGCTGATAC
>JAKIVF010000116.1 GCA_021647145.1 Methylococcaceae bacterium
GCTTTTAAGTTCAGCACTGTAGGTGGTTCTTTTTTTGCTCATTTTTCCGCTCCAGTTTTTTAGAAATAGTAACTAAATTGGAATAAGATGTCTTGGTTTTGTTGCCTGAATTTGTTGGGGTATTATACTTGGCAACTTATCAAAAAATACCGCACGTATCGGTTTTGATTTAACTCCTAGAATCTCCTTAACAATCGATAATAAAGGTGCAGACAATGCTAACTCCCGGATACATGGAAGTTTGTTCATCAAATCTCTGATGCCATAATGATTTACCTCTTTTTCAAAGATATTCAATGCCTGTTTTAAAATTTTTATCTCATCTTCATTGATAGCACTTTTAACCATAAAAAGTCCTTTTTTTTCATACTCATGCCTCATATTTATTTCTTAGAATCCAGCTTATTCATTACTTTGTCTAAAAGTTCAGTCACTACACTACTTTTCGTTGAAAACCCATCAATTGCTTTTCCAAGCGATAGTGATTTAGAAAAAGTATCAAAAAAGTGCTGTTCACCACCGACAATATCAATTTTAGCTTCTTTCAATGCAGTAGCTAAGACATCAGCATTTTCACGGGCAATATCTTTACCGGCTTCAATTGAAGCAATGGCTTCTTTAAAAGCGGTTTCCAGACTCATGCGGAATTCTTCATGTTCACGAGCCTGATCGCTCATATTTCCCATAGCTGAAAACTTATCAACCAGCCCTTCTGCCTCTGCTTTAAACTGCTCACGAGTAACTTCGGCACCAACCATACCAATATCTTTTTGTGCCGCTGCTTCTGCTTCACCTTTTGCAGAAATGATTCTGGCTTCTGCCAGCCCTTCTTTTTCTAAGGAATCAGCTTTGGCTTCCTGCACTTTTGCTTCTGCTAAACCAGAGGCGGCTTGTTCTGCCTGTATTCCTTCGGCTAGTTTTTTCTTGGCATCTGCCTCACGAGCTGCTGCATCTAAATCTGCCTGAGCCAAGGTAGTAATCTCTGTGGCTTTATGATGTGCAGCCAGTTCTTCAGCTTCAGCCGCTTTTACATGTTTAATTTTTTCTTCTTCGGCCTGGGCTTCAGCACCTAAAACCTGCACTTGCTTAAGGCGATCAGCTTCAGACACTTGCCTGACCTCATTAATTTTTTCTTCTTCGATAGCAACGGCTTTATCTACAACAACTCGCTCTTCAATTACTCGAGCAATTTCTTTTTTCTCAACTTCTATCGCTTTTTCTGCTTCGATAGTTTGTAAATCAACTTCTCGTTGCCGCGCCACGATTTCCAGATCACGTGCTCTGGTGACTTTTTCCACTTCAATAGCAACAGCTCGTTGACGATTTTGTTCGGCAACTTCCACTTCACGCTTTTGGTTTTCTGTTTGTACCGCTAAATCCTGATCGACCCTTATCGTTGTAGATTCAGATTTTTTACGTTCTTCCTCTTGAATTTTCATGGTTTCCGCTTCTTCTCGTGCACGAATAGTCAGCACTTCACGTTCTTGCTTCGCCTCTGCATCAGCTTGTTGGCGTTTTAACTCCAACATTGCTTCAACTGTTTCTACATCTTTTTTCTTAATTGCCAGTTCTTCATCACGCTCTAAAACATTGGTACGAACATTTTGAATGGCTGTCATTTCTGTAATTTTTTTAATGCCTTCAGCATCCAAAATATTATTCGGATCTAATGAGGCTTTTGGAGTCTGTTCCAAATAGTCAATCGCCACATCTTCCAGTACATAGCCGTTTAAATCATCCCCAATCACTTCAATAATTTTTTCTCTAAAATCGATTCTATTTTCAAATAACTGTACAAATTCAAATTTCTTACCCACAGTTTTTAAAGCTTCTGAAAATTTGGCCGAAAACAACAGGTCCACTGCATCTCGATCTGATGCACGATCCACACCGATTGATTTTGCCACTCTTAATACATCTTCGGTCGTTTCATTCACTCGTAAATAGAAGGCAACGGTAATATCGGCACGCATATTATCCTCACAAATCAAACCATCGTTACCCCGCCGATCTACCTCTAGGGTAATCAACGAAATTTTCATAAATTCTTTTTTGTAGATAATTGGATAAACCAATGCACCCGTAAAGTGTACTTTAGGTTTAGAACTCATATCATTAACAATCAATGCTGTGCCTTGATCCACCTTGATATAAAATGCCTTGAATAGAATGGCAATACCCATGATGATGACAAAAAAGATACCTATTCCAGTAATAATAGGCATTAATACAGATAAATCAGCCATGAAGTGTTCTCCTATGTATTTTATGAATTAATCGTTTTTCGTTTAAGAAGTAAAGTCCTGTTCAGAAATCACGCGATAAACATTTTCATTTTCCAAATATTCTAATAAAACGACTTTATCGCCTTTACTAAAAGTTTGATCTTCACTCGACCTTACTTTTAGAATTAAACCTGCCCCACCATCCTCCAAAAAAGCTTCACCAAAAGAAGTAGTGACTTTGGATGTACGCACTACAGCACTTTGCCCTAATATATTCTTAAATGTTTGGTGCTCAATTTTTTTAAAAAAAGGACTAAGCAATTTTACAACCATCACAGTTAATAGCACTGCAAACCAAAATGCTAGTATCAATACCATGACTCTAAACAAGATGTTGAGCAGCCCTTCTGGAATCAACGGAGACAGATAATGAACACTGTAATAACTTGCTAACCAGCCAAACAAAGATAAAAACGAAATAATAATCGTAACCGGCACTCCATTTAAACCAAACTTGAGCATAACCCCTGCGATTGCATTAGGTGTAGCTGCTTCATTTTCGAGATCAATATCCAGCATATCAATATCAACCACTCCAAGTACTGCAAATAACCAATATAATATGCAAATACCTAATATAAAAGTAAATATGGCTGTCGGAAATGATGAGATATTCTGATAAAAAGGATCCATACCTTTGTTTAGCAGAATTGCGAACATTGTTTTGTCTCCTGATTGTGTTGTGATTATATTTTTGTATTTAGAGTGTTCTAAAGTATCTAAATCAATTAGACATCTCCTTATTTCCTTTTAATTAGATTAGTAATAATTAAAAGGAAATAAGAATAACAGAACCATACGTGATTATTTGGAAAATTGTTAGGAAAGAAAGAGTAAGTGGTTAATTTATTCTATTGAGTGGTAAGTTAATCTAGAAAAATCAGTTGGATCACGTTTTCTAGGATTAAAGACTTACAAATCCAAAAAATTGATTTGACAATACTATGGTACTGACAAAGGTGAGGAGTTTATAAGGAGTCGATTTTTGCCGAAAGTCATGCATAAGTGGCTAACAAGACGATGAAGTGAATATTCAAAAATATTATTAATGAAATCTTTTTTCAGGTGCTATTAGTTCAAATACCTGTATAAATTCTTCATCAGCACTCTGCAACACTCTTATGACTTGATCAACACTTAAACGCAATACATTCATTGCCTCATCAGAGTATTCAGCTAAAACATCAACTACTGAACCACCATACGATGATAAATCAATAAGACGTGATGCCAAATTTAGCAAGTAAGCATCTAATTTATGAACTTGTGCCAATTCAGGTTGGAGATAACAACTAATTGCCTCAAACAACGATTCTGGCAAGCCCCAAGACTTTATTAAAACAGAGCCTAACTCAGCATGATTAAAGCCTATTATTTCTTGCTCTAAGCCTCCAACCAAACGACGGTCATACTCAGCAGTTAGCAAAACCTCCAATGACTTGTTCGGTAATTTATAATAAAAAACCAATGACCCTAAATTATGTAATAGTCCTGTTAAAAAAAGTCGCTCATGATGCAGTACAGAATTTTCAATAGCCAGAAATTTTGCTATCAAACCGCACTTAACACTTCTCAACCAAAAATCCGTCATATCAACAAGTTCTGTTGGTATATCTTTAAATTTACTCACAATAGAAGTTGCTAACACTAAATTTTGTAACTCTTCAACACCAACGATTGTCACTGCCCTGGAGACCCTGTCAACTTTAGATTGAAATCCATAAAGAGAACTATTCACAATTTTTAGTAACCGTGCAGACAAAGCTGGATCTTTTCCAATGACTTGCCCTATATCTTTAACTGAAAACCTAGGGTCACTAATCATTTCAGATAGTTGAAAATAAATATCTGGAAGAGAGAATAACTGTAAAGAATCCTTGATTAACAATTGTGGAGTGATTTCACTCATATTCATTCCTTTTAAATTTTATGAATAGTTTTTTACAACCATAATTCCTTAAAAACCAGAATTTGATATTTTCAGAAAAGCCTCTCAATTAAATTTGTGTTGAAAGAAAAGATAAGAAAAATATATTTTGTAAATAACAATAAAATCCATAATTATAATTAAGAGCCTTCCTTTTAAAAAAACAAAATTCGTATAGACTCGGTCATATAAGGCTTAAGCATATATAAAAACAAAAATAATACTGAGCTATCCACAGCATTTGTGAACAACGTTCCATTAAAAAACCAATAGAGATTATTAAGTTTTAAAGGATTCAAAGACTTGTTAATAATCCTAGAAAAATTAGTTAGACATGGAATTTGTGGAAAATCTGGGCGAAAAAGTTTAGAAAGCTATAATGGTTCTTATGCATTAGTAGCAATAATCAGTCGCAGTTAATGACCACAATCCTTATCAAGAGTAATTCTGGAAAATTTTCGTCCAGATTTCTTCACAAAAACCATTAAAGAGCCTCTCTACTGAGCTCCTCAATTAATTAAGCAGATATTTTTTAAAGCCTGACTGGATTAAGAGATAGTGCAAAAAAACGTGAAAAACCAATTTCTTTATATTAAACCCATAAAAACACGAATAATATAAACTAAGCTTTATTTTTCGAAAAGACTCCTAGAACTGGAGTCTAAATAAACGAGGTAACTGAAACAACTGAAACAAATACCACAGCAACCTCTCAAACCTAAACTTCGGCTAAGTTTCCTTTTGTTTCAAGCCAGTTTTTTCGATCAGAAGAACGTTTTTTTGCCAACAATAAATCCATTTGCTCCGTCGCGCTTTCTTCATCTTCTATCGTTAATTGAACCAGTCTTCTGGTATCAGGGTTCATTGTAGTTTCTCGCAACTGACTAGGGTTCATTTCTCCAAGCCCTTTAAATCGCTGTACATTTATTTTTCCCTTTAACTTTTCAGCCTCTATTCTGGCTAACACGCCCTGCCGTTCCGCTTCATCTAGCGCATAAAAGACTTTTTTACCAACATCTATCCGATACAAAGGTGGCATCGCAATAAAAACATGACCTTCTTTAACCAAAGATAAAAAATGCTTATAAAATAAAGCACAAATTAATGTAGCAATATGGTTTCCATCAGAATCAGCATCGGCTAACACACAAATTTTGCCATAACGTAAATTTGTCAAATCATTTGAGTCTGGCTCAATGCCTAAAGCTACTGCTATATCGTGTACTTCTTGAGAGGCCATCACTTGGCTCGAGTCAACTTCCCATGTATTTAGAATCTTACCTCTTAACGGCATAATTGCCTGAAATTCTCTATCTCTAGCCTGTTTAGCTGAGCCTCCTGCGGAATCTCCTTCCACTAAAAATAATTCAGTTCTAGAAATATCTTGTGCTGAGCAGTCTGCTAGCTTTCCAGGCAATGCAGGCCCAGATGTAATTTTTTTTCTAACTATTTTTTTATTTAATCTAAGCCTTTTTTGAGCACTCGCTAAAATTATTTCTGCGACTTTCTCTCCTTCTTGCGGATGTTGATTTAGCCATAAACTAAAACTATCTTTAGCAAAGCCTAAAACAAAAGGCACACATTCTCGAGAACTTAAACGTTCTTTAGTTTGTCCTGAAAATTGAGGGTCTTCTAATTTGACTGATAACACAAAATGACAATTTTCCCAGACATCCTCGGGGGTAATTTTAATTCCTCGAGGTAACAAATTTCGAAATTCACAAAATTCACGCATAGCTTCAGTCAACCCCGCCCTCAAGCCATTAACATGAGTCCCTCCCTGCGCTGTAGGAACAAGATTTACATAACTTTCAGTCACTGCTTCCGGCAAACTGTCTTCAGTCCATACAACTCCCCATTGTACAGCTTCTGTTGTTGCTGTTGATTCCGCCATAAAAGGAATTTCTGGAGCAATTAGCGCATCACCTAAGCGATCAAGTAAATATTCTTTCAATCCATTTTGATAAAACCAAGTCCATTCTTCTTCAGTTTGCTCAGATTTTAAAGATATTTTTAACCCAGGACATAACACTGCTTTTGCACGCAAAACATGTTTTAGTTTGAGTAGAGAAATATTGTTCGAATCAAAATATTTAGCATCAGGCGAAAAAGTAATACTTGTTCCCGTATTAGATTTTCCAACCGTTCCCGTTTCTATTAAATCCGTTTGTTTTTCACCATTTGCAAATCCCATCTGGTAGACTTTTCCATTACGCTTTACCTCAACTTCAAGTTTTGTCGTTAATGCATTAACGACAGAAACGCCAACTCCATGTAATCCACCAGAAAATTGATAATTCTTATTAGAAAATTTTGCACCGGCATGCAACTGTGTCAAGATAACCTCAACGCCAGGAATACCCTGTTCTGGGTGCAAATCAACAGGCATTCCTCTCCCATTATCTTTAACTAATATAGACCCATCCAAAAACAAAACAACATCGATTGAATCAGCATGGCCTGCGATTGCTTCATCAACGCTGTTATCAACAACCTCTTGAACCAAATGATTAGGCCTTGTAGTATCAGTGTACATTCCGGGGCGTTTCCGCACAGGATCTAATCCAGTTAAAACTTCAATTGTTGATGCATTATATTCGCTACTCATATGCCCTTATAATTAAGATATAATAGTTAACTGATCATCCTAACATGTTACTAATCTTGTTCAACCCATGACAAGATAAATATATCCGATGATAATTAAGTTAAACGATAAATAATGATTAGAAATAAGCGATATGACTAGAAAAAAAAGCACCACCTTGTTTGAAGATTCGCTTGAAGAGTTAGAACTCTTGGTTGAACAAATGGAACATGGGGATCTTTCTCTTGAAGAGTCTTTGAAATCATTTGAACGTGGGGTAAAACTAACCAGCACCTGTCAAAAAGCCTTACAAAATGCAGAACAGAAAGTCCAAATTCTATTAAACAAAAACGGCAAACAAACTTTGGAGCCCTTTAACGATGAGTAATGCCTTAAAAGAGTACCTTATTTCTATCCAGGATAGAGTGGAAAATGCACTGGATTTACGTCTACCTGATGCGAATATTTTACCGATGAAACTTCATCAAGCTATGCGATATAGTGCTTTAGACGGTGGAAAACGTATGCGCCCAATGTTAACTTATTGCACAGGTAAATTATTAGGTATTCCTATCGAAAATCTTGACGGGCTGGCCTGCGCAGTTGAACTTATTCATGTTTATTCATTAATTCATGATGATCTTCCTGCAATGGATGATGATGACCTAAGGCGCGGCAAAGCAACTTGTCATATTGCCTTTGATGAAGCAACGGCTATTTTAACAGGCGATGCTTTACAAGCCTTAGCCTTTGAAGTATTGGCTAACGACCCAAGTATCGATATAGATACAAACCATCGGTTAAAAATGATCACTACTTTGGCCAAAGCCAGTGGCTCCCAAGGTATGGTTGGAGGTCAAGCAATAGACTTGGAGTCAGTAGGTAAACAACTGACTTTGCCAGAACTTGAAAATATGCACATCCATAAGACAGGAGCATTAATTCGTGCCAGCGTAAATTTGGCAGCACTGGCTAAACCTGATTTAGACTTGGTTATTGCAAAAAAACTAGATCATTATGCAAAATGTATTGGCCTTTCTTTTCAAGTTAAAGACGATATTCTAGACGAAGAAAGCGACACGACAACTTTAGGTAAAACCCAAGGTAAAGACAAGGATAACGACAAACCTACTTATCCTGCTTTATTAGGCTTAGCTGAAGCTAAAGAAAAAGCGCAACACCTACATGAACAAGCCATTGAAAGTCTAATTGACTTTGGTGCCGAGGCTGATTTATTGCGCGATTTATCACTTTACATTATTCAACGCGACCATTAATTACTATACTATTTAGGCTCTTCTAAACTTTGAGTGGCTAACTAATTATAGTTGCGTGGTATTTAAACGGCACTTACTCAAACTATAACTAATTGAAAATATATAAAAGTCATGATTAATGATAAATTGATTGCGACAAAACAAATAAGCAATCTCCAAGAGACCTGTCTTAATTGTTCATTAATACCAAATTTTGGCGCTGCCACGAAATTCTGGAGGTACAATACTTAATTCTGTTAAACTTTCGCTATGGCGAGGCTAGCAAGAGTATTATTACCCAATTTTCCATATCATATAATCCAGCTAGGAAATAAAAGGCAAGATGTTTTTTCAAAGAAGAAGATTATCACTATTACCTAGAACTTCTTAAAGATAAATGCTTATTTTTCAAAAAAGGAAACAAAGGGGTAAATCACAATCGAGACTTGTATCTGCCCCCCTTTGATTTCTATTTATATTAGTCACTCCATGTAGGTTGCACCTTATCCGTGCTTTAATTTGAAAATCACGGCTAAAACCGATTCTACAAAAAAATAGATTAATTTTTCAAATCAAAACAATTTTATTGGACAAGAGATACATCACCATCACCCACTTCAAACGTCATTGTTCCCGAAATTTGATGTTGTTTTACACGATAAACAGTATTACTACCTTTAACACTTAAACAAGGAATAATAACTTCCCCTGTTGCAGGTGAATATGAAGCAAGACAATTCCCCAGCTCCCCACCAAGTGTCACAACAATACCAGCATCCAGTGTTTTAGTTGCTTCAATAATAGTTGATGTGTTTGTTCCATTATGAACCATTTCGTTTGAATTTTTTTTCAAAACCTCAAATACACTTAATTTACCCGAAATATCTTCATCATCAATGTCAAATATTGTAAGAGTATCTCCTTTCACAACAAATCTTCTGTCACCAAAACCATACCGTCCATCCTCTAAATTTCCACTTGATGCAATTTCCAGTGCTTTTGCCGCTTCCGCACTTTCGACATTAGTACTTGGGTCTGCTGTACCATCTTCATTTAACCATAAACCGCTTTCGGCATCACCAAATCGAAAAACTGTTGAATCCAGTTGAACAAAATGCATATCTTCTTTATCCACCACAAAGATAGTACTCCCATCGTTATAAATTTTCCAGATACCAAATTCAAGTGTTTTATTGATATTAACGATCGGGTCTCTTACCAGAGTCTCTTCCGCTATCGCTAACGGACTGCTAAAAAATAAGACTAAACTTAAAAATACACTAGAACTAAGATATTGCTTAGGGCAATCGGGCTAAAAAAGATTTGAAAATAGATGAGGTATTAATCCTATCATTTGATTTTAAATGACAGATAAAGTAAGTGCCTCAATTATTCATCATTTCTCAAACATAGAAGACCCAAGAGTAAACCGACAGAAAAAGCATCGCCTTCAAGATATATTTTTCATTACCCTTTGTGCAGTAATATGTGGAGCAGACAATTGGGTTGCTATCGAAGAATTTGGCGAAGCTAAAGAAGAGTGGTTTACCGAATTACTGGACTTGCAGCATGGCATACCTTCGCATGACACGCTGGGTGATGTCTTTGCAATGATAGATACCAAAACGTTTAGTGATTGTTTTTCCAAATGGGTTGCTGATTTAGCCACCTTAACGGAAGACGAAGTCATTGCCATTGATGGGAAATGCCTAAGGCGTAGTATTGATAAAGCATCTAACAAGTCAGCCATTTATATGGTGAGCGAATGAGCACAAAAGCATAGTCTCGTTTTAGGCCAAGTTAAAGTGGCTGAAAAGTCGAATGAAATTACAGCCATTCCCAAGCTTTTATCTCGTTTAGATATTGCAGGTACAGCAATTACAATGGACGCAAAAAAGCCTGACTGGATGAGGCAGGAACAGTATGATTCACCCGAAACACTGGTTATTCGTGAACTATGCATCAAGGGAAAAGTACTGATAACGACATTGTTATCGCCTAAAGAAGTCTCTAAAACAGAATTAAAGTCTCTCTATAAAAAATGTTGGCAAATAGAAGT
>JAKIVF010000117.1 GCA_021647145.1 Methylococcaceae bacterium
TGCAGAAAGCACTTTTTCTGGGGTACGAAGTACTCGGTTAATGAACTATAGCTTGCTCGTTGGGATAGGTAAATCCAAGTCTAAAGAAAAAATGAATAGAAAAAAACTGCGTAGCATGATTGCTAGACTCAGTCAGGCTCTTCCAGCAAAAGTGAGCCAGAAAGCTAAGCGTAAGCAAGAGGCTATATTAACTTTTTCTTCAGTAGAAAATGAAATTCAATCTACTGATGATATATTGTTAAAGGAATAGATGTGAAGCACCTTATTTTATCTGTTTTAATTCTATTCTTCTCTGCTCAATTTGTTTATGCAGAACGCATTAAAGATTTAGCTTCTATAGCGGGAGTTCGGAATAACCAGTTGATAGGATATGGGTTGGTAGTTGGATTAAATAAGTCGGGAGACAAAACAAAATTTACCGGTCAAAGTATGCGTAGCATGTTAGCCAGACTTGGTCTGACTTTACCTCCTGGTGTTGACCCGAAGTCAAAAAATATTGCTGCTGTTGCTATTCATGCAGATTTACCTGCTTTTGCCAAACCAGGGCAAAAAATTGATGTGACAGTGTCCTCTATTGGTGATGCTAAAAGTTTACGAGGTGGTTCTTTATTAATGAGTCCATTAAAAGGGGCGGATGGAAAGGTTTATGCGATAGCTCAGGGAAACTTAGTGGTAGGTGGCTTAAGTGCATCAGGGAAAGATGGTTCTAAAATAACAGTTAATAATCCTTCTGTGGGCAGAATTCCAAATGGAGCATCTGTAGAGCAACATGTTGAAACTTCATTTGAGAAAGGAAATTCGCTGGTATTCAATTTACATAATTCGGATTTTACAACTGTACACCGGATGGTTGAAGCGATTAACAAGGTATTGGGGCCTGACACAGCAAGAGCTTTAGATGGAACTTCGGTAAAAGTGAATGCACCTTTGGATCCATCTCAGCGAGTTAGTTTTGTTTCAATTATTGAAAATATGGAAGTTTTCCCAGATGCAGCACCAGCAAGAGTAATTGTTAACTCACGTTCTGGAACAGTGGTTATTAACGGCAATGTGCGTGTTCAACCTACTGCTGTTTCACATGGTAGTTTAACAGTTACCATTAGTGAGAGTGATCAACTTAGTCAGCCTAACCCTTTGTCTGGTGGAGATACAGCAGTAGTTCCTCAATCAGAAATTACTATAGAAGAAAGAAATTTGGCCATGGATGGAAACCATATGTTTGTGTTTA
Source organism: Methylococcaceae bacterium (assembly GCA_021647145.1). Classification (GTDB taxonomy): domain Bacteria; phylum Pseudomonadota; class Gammaproteobacteria; order Methylococcales; family Methylomonadaceae; genus QPIN01. The sequence continues at coordinate 1,229 of JAKIVF010000117.1, forward strand.
ACCCGGGCGTCACTTTAGATCAGATTGTAAAAGCAGTTAATAAAGTGGGCGCAGGGCCAAGTGATTTAGTGGCTATTTTAGAAGCATTAAAATCAGCTGGCGCCCTAAGGGCAGAACTTATTATTATCTAGGCTTAATGGGCGAATGTCATGCTTAAAATACAAGATGCACCAGCATATACAGACTTTAATAGTTTAGCTAAATTAAAAAATGAAGCAAAAAACAACACCGCTGAGGCTATTAAAGAAGTCGCCAAGCAATTTGAGTCAGTCTTTGTGGGAATGATGTTAAAAAGCATGCGGCAAGCTAGTTTAGCAGAAGGTATTTTAGATAGTAGTCAGAGTGATTTTTATAGGGATATGTATGATCAACAGTTATCAGTTAATTTATCTGCTGAAGGAGGAATGGGTTTAGCAGATTTGATTGAAAGTCAGTTGAGTCCAGATCAATCTGCCGCAGTATTAAAAGATCAAGGCATTGGTGATTATGCGAGAAAGAGTTTAATGAGAAACTCAGCACCTATTATAGATAAAAGCATTCTTGATGGAGAGGCAGCCAGTTCTAACTCTAAAATTAACAAAATTTCAGATTCAACATTTGATTCAGCGGAAAATTTTATCAGCCAATTACGGCCTTATGCAGAACAAGCAGCAAAAAAACTAGGTGTCGATGCTAAAGTTTTATTGTCTCAAGCAGCATTAGAAACAGGCTGGGGGAAATCAGTCATCAATACAAGTGATGGAAAAAGTAGTTATAATTTATTTAATATTAAGGCTGATAAATCATGGAGTGGTCAGCAAACACAAATTGCAACTTTAGAGTTCAAAGATGGAATAGGTAAAAAAGAGGTAGCAGGGTTTAGAGCCTATGCTTCTTATCAGGAAAGTTTTGATGATTACGTTAATTTTATAAAGAATAATCCGCGCTATAAAAAGGCTCTTGACGTGGCTGAAATGCCAGAACAATATATGAAAGAGTTACAACAAGCAGGCTATGCGACAGACCCGGAATATGCCAGTAAAGTTATGAAAATAGTTCAAGGTAAGCAAATAACGAATGCAATGCCAGGTTTACTTGCATTAAAACAAGATCAATTCATTAGGAGATAGTAATGGCTGGTGGAATGTTAGGTATCGCAGTATCTGGGCTGATGGCTTTTCAGCGGTCAATAGAAACAACAAGCAATAATATTGCTAATGTTAATACTGAAGGGTATAGCCGGCAACGAGTTGAATTAGATACTAGAGCTCCGCACTATAGCGGTGGAGGGTATGTTGGTTCCGGTGTTAATATTACCAATATTGCAAGGAGTTATGATCAGTTTGTTAATGGTCAATTACGTTCAAGTACTTCAGCTTTTGGAGAAGTTGATAGTTTTAAAAGCTTTGCTTCACAAGTTGATAATTTATTAGGTGACCCTAGTACGGGCATGGAACCAGCAATAGAAGGTTTTTTTAAAGCAGCTAATGATGTTGCCAATGATCCTTCATCAACTACGGCTCGAGCAGTAATGTTAGATGAAGCAAATGGATTGTCACATCGTTTTTCTGTGGTGAATGGACGAATGGAGGAGTTGAGGGATCAAGTCAATTCTGATGTGAAGTCGACTGTAAAGACGATCAACTCATATTCAAAAGCGATTGCTGATTTAAATAAAGACATAAGTTCAGCTTTAGGTCGAGCAAATGGAGAACAACAGCCAAATGATTTAATGGATAAGCGAGACCTTATTTTAACTAAACTCTCTGAATTAGTCGATATTACTGTATTGCCTCAGGTTTCAGGTATGGCCTCGGTAGTGATGAAAAATGGACAGCCACTCGTCATGGATGCTCAAGAATATAATCTGGGGACGCAGGGAAATGAATTTGATCCGACAAAATTGGAAATTACATTAGAACCTGTTAATGGCCCTCCACAAATTGTCACTCAACAGTTAACTGGTGGAAAACTGACGGGTACAGTACGTTTTAGAGATGAAATTTTAGATCCTGCTCAACAAAAATTAGGGGCAATTGCAGCAGCTATAGCCATGGAGTTGAATGCTGTGCATAAGAATGGTTACGATTTGGATGGAAATTTAGGCGAACCGTTATTTAAGTTTTCGGGGTTAAATGAAGTTCCCGCCTTATCAGTTACTAGCAATACAGGAAGTGCAACTTTGACAGCAGCCTTCGGTAATAATAGTGCTAACCTGGATACCAGTGATTATTTACTAAAATATGATGCAACGGGTTATACCTTAACGCGAATGGCCGATGATAACGTTATTCCATTAACGGCAACAGGATCACCAGCAATACTAACAGCGACTAATCCATCTGATCAATTGCCAGGCATTACTCTGGAAATTGATTCAACGCCAAATGTTGGTGACCAATTTTTTATAAGACCTTCTTATCGAGCGGCTGCGAATTTAACAGTGAATGTGACAGATCCTCGTAAAATTGCAGCAGCCTCATCATTAGCACCGGATGGGGTGACTGCGTTACCGGGTGACAATAGAAATATGCTGAAATTAGCAGATTTGATGAATGATTCAGCTATGTTTGGAAATTCAGCAACGTTTCAAGAAGCTTATGCGCAAGTTGTATCGAAAGTCGGTGGATTGACACATTCAGCAAATATAAATGCGGCAGCACAATCTGCTTTGCTGGAAAGAGCTACAGAGGATCGAGAAAATATTTCAGGCGTGAATTTAGATGAAGAAGCTGCTAATTTGATTAAATTCCAACAATCCTATCAGGCCGCTGCTCAATCAATCTCAACAGCTAGTTCCTTATTTGATTCTTTAATTAATGCCGTAAGGTAACAATAATAGAGTGTTGTTCCACAAGTGGTCCTAGAAAAATCAGTTGAAATGGGTGGGTTATTTATTTCCAATTTCCTGAGTAGATAAAGTAATAAGGCCTTATTTAACTGTCTAAAGGAATTATTATTAACTGACCAATTTTAAGTCTACTTTTCTTTGAAATAGTGTTTGAACGCAATAAACTATTTAAACTGACATTATATTTGAGTGATAACGAATAAAGGGTATCCCCTTTTTTAATTCTATATTTTTTTACCTTACTGATTTTTGGTTTGTCTGTTTTAACTAAATGTACTGTCTTAATTTTTGGTTGCTCAATGGGTTTAGAAAATGAGTTATTTTGGTTAACCAAGTTGTCTTCTTTTGGTTTTATATCAAAATTAGGAATAGGCGTTTGTTGCTCAACTGTAGGGGGGAGTGTGCTGGTTTGATCAAATGGTTTATCTGCCTGTTGATGAGGTTTTGGAAATGTGGTCTGAATAGAATAATCTTCCGAATCCGTGTTAAAAATTTGCTTTAACTGCTTATTAGTTTTTGGAGATTCTTGGTCAGTCAGTAAAAGTCTTTGATAGTCAACAGGGGCGTTATTTTTTTCTGGAGTATTCCGGTCGTCCAATAATAATTTTTTATATTCAAAAGGGCTAGAAATGATAGGCATTTCTGAAAAAGCCAGGTTTAAATTGTTAGTGGCTATTTGTTTTGAAACTGGAGTCAGTGACTCTCGGCGTGAAGGTTTTTTTGTTTTATAGGTTATATTAACAATATTTTTAGGTGATTTTTCTTCGAATGTTACTCTAGATTTTAAATTGATTTTTTGGGTTTTATCAGACCTATTTGAGGGAGCTACTTTATTAGAAAAAGTAGCTGACCTTTTTATTTTAGGGCTGTTATTTTTAATTTGATGTGTTTGAGTGGAAGAGCTTAGATTTTTTTTTGACTCTTCTTCAATAAATTGCCATATAAATAATACACTGGCAAATAAAAAAACAGTCACAAGAGCTGCTTTATTATTTGATTTTTGTGCAGACTTTATGGATGAAATATCAGACATTTAAGTAATTTTCATTAAAAAGCAAGTGTTCTAGGCTTTAGTCTTCTATAATTTACGCGCCTCTATTATTTTCAAGAAACTTATCAGGGCTATTCAATAAACATTTTTATAAAGCACAGGAATATCTTTAAATATATCATATAACCATATAATAAGAATAGATAATTGTAATTCCTATGCTTGGTTTTTTTGTTTGTTTCTAGGCAATATATTGTTTTTTATTGATTATTTCAAATGGATATATTTAAAGGAAATAATCAAAGGTCTTCCCCCGATGCTGTTAAGGCAAGGTTATTTAAAACAGCGGCTATCGCTTCAAGACGTTTTTTTTGACCTTGCAAACTGACTCTTTCTGCAATAAAGAGAGGATCATTATAGGTAATATTGACTTGGCCTTGCAGGTCTTCCCAAACAAGAAATTTTAGAGGTAAATCAATACCTATTCTTGGGTCCGATTGCATTAATGGGGTTCCAACATTTGGGTTACCAAAGACGATAAGTATCGGAAATGACTTTTTATCTCTTCCGTTTTTTTGATTTGAGTTTTTATCTCCATACTCTAAAACTAAAGGGATTTGGGTGGAAGGATTAGCAGAAATAGCATTTTGTAAAGTTTGAACAGTATCTTTAGTTGACAGTGAACTTTGAACTGTTATTAAACCTGACTCTTTATTATCCATTGCATTGAATTGAGTGATTAGTTTGGTTGTTAGCTTTAAGACCAAGTCTTTTATATGGATCTTATGACGATCAATTAAGTAACCTAATGTATTTATAGATAATTTTATATTTCCATCATCATCTTCAAAGACTAAAAATTTAACAGGTAAGTCGAGACCGACGGTATTGCTTTTTCGAAGTAGACGCTTTTCTAGAAATTTTGGTGGCCTAGCAAATATAACTTGATTAGGGGCAAGGTCAAGGTCAACACTTTCTGCTGCGGCTGAATGATTAACAACTAAAGGAATGGTAAAACCATGCTGTTCTAATCTAGCAGTTAATTCAGCAACGGCGCTAGAAACATCGCTCTTATTTTCCAAAATAGTGGTATTTATACCGTACTCAGTTGTATTATCAGTTTCAGCTAAAACTGAAAAAGAAAACATCGCTGTGATTAAAAGGGTCAGGACTGGTAATAAATTGGTTCGAAAAAACATATTAATTCTCCTAAGTAGTAAAGTGGGCTAATAAAAACTTTGGGGGCTGTCCGCTATTTATGAAACAAAAGTAAAGTTAAATCAATTGCTTTACTAATCTGCGATAACATCAAATGACATAAGTTCATTATTTTTTAACGTAAATTCTGGGAGAATAAGAGTTAGGAAATATAGTGGAATTTTTCTAGTTAATAGATTTAAAGAAAAAATTAAACTGTAAGGTTTAATTCTAAATATCGACAAATGGTTGAATATCATAGTCAGGGTGTTAAAAACCTGAGTGCAGAATTAAAAATAATGAGTCATCTCTGCTTAAAATAGTAAAATACTATCAATTGTTTGAAACGGTATAACAATATGACTCATGAACTATCTTTGCCTGAACAATGGCTTCCTTTATATGGAGATATTCTCTTTCGCTATGGAGTTTCTCGTGTGCGTGATTCAGATATTGCTGAGGATCTAGTACAAGAAACGCTATTGGCAGCATTAAAAGCGAAAGATAATTATATAGGCCAATCTTCTGAGAAAACTTGGTTGATAGGTATTCTAAAGCATAAAATAATTGATTACTTTCGAAAAACATCGCGAGAAAATTTACAGGAATTAGATGAACTATCCGTAGCAGCAGAGGAGCTAGGAAATGATAGTTTTTTTAACCAGAAAGGAAGTTGGCTAACAAATTTATCTACTTGGTCGAAACCAGAGCAATCTTTTGAGCAGGAAGAGTTTTTAGCAATTTTAGAACAATGTATAGAACGGTTATCTCCTCATATGGCTCAGTTATTTATTTTACGCGAAGTAGAGGATATGAGTAGTGAAGAAATTTGTGATGTGTTATCAATTTCAACATTAAATAACTTATGGGTGATGTTATCAAGAATTAGGGGGCAATTACGCCTCTGTCTTGATAAAAACTGGATTAATCAGTAGAAGGTTATCAGAATGTTAACATGTAAAGAAGTTAGTTTTTTGGCGTCTAAAAAATTAGATAAAAAACTAACTCTGCGAGAGCAGATAGGTTTTTTGTTTCATATGAGAATATGTCGTTTATGCCGATATTATGCTAATGATTTGAAATCATTACATCTGATGATGCAAAAAAAAGGCAAGACTGGAAGGGTATTATTATCAGAATCAACTAAACTTTCTGAGCAGTCTCGAGCACGTATCAAACACGCAATTGATACGGTGTTGAGTCAATAGGTAATGATATTTAAGACTCCAGAGAGTCTAAATTTAAGTTAGGAGGAGATAACATGAGTGATGCGGTGGTTAGCGAGTCAGTACAAAATTATTACGGCCAAGTACTTAAGTCCACAGAAGATTTAAAAACCAGTGCTTGTTGTACTATAGATGCAATGCCCATGTATTTGCGTCGGCTTCTTGCTGATATACATCCCGAAGTGGTTGAACGATATTATGGTTGTGGTTCTCCATTACCTGTTGCGTTAGAAGGGTGCACTGTACTTGATTTAGGTTGTGGTTCAGGTCGGGATTGTTACTTATTATCTCGCTTGGTGGGTGAATCAGGAAAAGTGATTGGTGTTGATATGACTGAAGAACAACTTGCAGTCGCTATACGTCATAGAGAGTGGCATGCAGATCGTTATGGTTATACTCAATCTAATGTTGAATTTGTTCAAGGGTATATCGAAGATTTAGCTTCTGCTGGCATTGCCGATAATTCTATTGATATTGTGGTTTCAAATTGTGTAGTTAACTTATCGCCTGATAAACAGGAAGTGCTTTCAGAAATTCTTCGTGTCCTTAAGCCGGGAGGAGAAATATACTTTTCCGATGTTTATGCAGATAGACGTATACCTCAGGTACTTAAAATAGAACCCGTTTTATTAGGTGAATGCTTGGGAGGCGCTCTATATTGGGAAGATTTTCGTCGCATCATGCAAGATTTAAAATGTCCAGATATACGTATTGTAAAAGATAGCCCAATAGTGTTAGAAGATTCTGATGTTGAAGCTAAAATTGGCATGGTAAATTTTAAGTCGATTACGGTCAGAGCCTTTAAAATGCCATTAGAAGATCGTTGCGAAGATTTTGGTCAGATTGCTGTTTATAAAGGGACAATTGTAGAACATCCTCACGCTTTTGATTTAGATGATCATCACCATTTTGAAAAAGGTAAACCACTACGTGTTTGTGGAAATACATATGATATGTTGGGTTCCAGCCGATATGCGAGACACTTTGATTTAATAGGTGATAAGTCTACTCATTTTGGTTTATTTGATTGCGCTCCACCTAACACTAGTTTATCACTTGAATCAGGCGCTGCTTGCTGTTGATATTAAACTTAGGTTTAAAAGGTAGTGAGTGGAGCCATTGCAATATTTGTTAAAACACCCGGTCTTTCACCGGTTAAAACTCGGTTAGCTCTTAAAATAGGGCAGGAAAAAGCTGAGGCATTTCATTTGGCATCTTCTCGATCTGTTTCAGCCGTTGTTCAGGACGTGAGTATGTTAAATGATGTTCATGGTTATTATGCTGTAGCTGAGGAGCAGGCTATAACACATGAATATTGGCAAAATTTTCCACGTGTATGGCAAAAGGAAGGAGGGTTGGGAGAAAGAATGGCTCATGTCTATCAAAAATTATTGTCTAAACATGATTTTGTCATATTAGTGGGTGCAGATATTCCCCAAATGACCGTGAAAGAACTTCAGAAGGCCATAATAAGTGTATCTCAAAAAAATCAAACTCAGTTAGTATTTGCCCCGAGTGTTGACGGTGGTTTCTGGCTGGTTGGCGGTAATTGTAAAATACCACATTCTATATGGAGCTCTGTGAAATATAGTCAAGCGGATACGGGAAAACAGTTTTTTAATAAAATAAAAAAACTTGGGGGAGTTAAAACGTTAGCTATTTTACGCGATGTTGATGAGTTAGATGATTTAATTTCGTTGCGTAAAGCTTTACTTGATTTGGATGAACCGATAGTAGAACAACAAAAGCTTGAGGGGTTTTTGAGCAATCTTAGACTCTAATGGTAGATTTCAAATACGCCCTTATCCTTAAATATATACTTCGCGCGGTCACGGCTGCGGATTTCTGTCGGCTGGATTTTTGTCGATAGCTGCGTTGCTAAAACAGTTGTGTAGCCAGCTATACTCCTGCTTTAGCGCCTTGCTCTCAACAAAAACCAGCTCGCTATAAATTCCGCATCCGTGACCGCGCGAAGTATATCATTCCCTAGTTTACATGGAATTCATATAAGGCAACTACAAGAAAAATGGGGCGGTTATTTATTTCCAGCTACCTAAGAACACTCCACGCCCAATGGAGCATAGATTGAAAACCTTACCCCCACAAAGAGCTTGAAAGCAATATTCACAGTCTCAATTGCTAAAGTTTTTCAACTCCAATAACTTTTCAAAATTATTAATTATTTCTAAAGACAAGTTAAGGCTACCAACTTAAGATTCAAATTGTATTAAATCCTCCCTCCTTAGCAATAGGGTTTAAATAATGTGTGTATTTAACTTGTCTTTTTATTCGTCTTCTACGTCTTGAATACAAACAAAAACCCTGCGATAAATGCACAAGTTATTTAAGTTCCATTCCTTAGTGCGGAGCTTGTTTCCCCTTAACCAGCAAATCATGCCAGTTACCTTAAAAAGACAACCACTAACATAAGCCAATGTTTTTTATAATCTCCCACTCGGTATAATTTCGTTAACAAACAGAAGCTTAGATAATTAAGTTACATAACGAAAAGTTAGCAACACATGACTTTCATGGCTAACAATGATTAACACTGGAGAAAAAAATGGAAATAATAAATAAAATAACCAAGAATAAATCGATAAGCAGTCAATTATTACTCGG
>JAKIVF010000216.1 GCA_021647145.1 Methylococcaceae bacterium
ATCAACTATAATAGTCTGTTGCAAGCAACTATACACTTTTATATACTTCTAATAGTTAGCAATAATAACAAAAACACTATGAATTCTAAAAATAACAGATCTCCATACGATCTAGTAAATTTCATAAAAAAAGCTATTTTTTTGTTTGGGTTATTATTTGCTCAAATATCAAATTTTGTCTTTTGGCTTGAGGAAGCTATACCGATAGAAGAATTTTTTATCTTTGATATGTTTTTAATATTCTCTCTGTTTACTATAATTTTCACGGATTATGGTCTAATAAAAAGTCGGAATCTCTTTATTTACTACACTTGTTTTTTAGGTGCATTAAATAATTTTATTATTACTTTCTTTTTTCTTAGCTGGGGAATTTTTTTTCCAGAAAAAGACATGGCATTTGTTCATAAGGTTGGGTTGGATGGAAATTTCCAAATAGTTTTTGATGTAATCTCATTGTTTGCTCTGTCTTTTATCTATAAAAAATACAAAAATAAAATTGCCGGACTAGATACAGAAAAAATAATTATATCTGAAGTGTTGTTAATCATTGGTTTAGCCAGCACACTATTGCTTTTTTTACTTATTTAGATAGCCTGGGTTTCCCTAAAACATACGTAGGCGAATCAACTTCACAGCTTAATGTCACGATAGCGAGAATGCCAAAGGCCTATATTGATCTGGTAAATTACCAGCGCCCCCCTTACTTTATATCTTTTTAAGGACATCCAGATCTGAAGTTCCATCCAGCTTTGAGAGAATTTGAGCCCTCTGTTCTCTCTGCACCCAGAGTTTCAACTCCACACAAAACACCATATTAAAAACCTACCTGATTACCCATAAGCTTCAGCCAATTTCAACAATTTCCCCGGCATAGGCGGTGTACGGACAGCCATATAGCCAAAACGGGGCATCATATCTTCCAGTTGAAAGCGTCTATTATGACGATAACAAAATTCAGCCAGATAACGGGGTGCATGTCTTGGGTTAATAGAGTGGTAGGTTCCCGTAATTGCATTTTTCACATTACCCAACATGGTGTTTACCCAGGCAAACTCTTTTTTAGAAACACTTTCGGGGCCACCACCCGTCACGATACTAAGGTGATAACAGTCGGCTTCCTTAACCGCAGAAAAACAAGACAGCCCATCAGAGATAACAGTACTGTGTGGTTTCAAATGTTGCTTTGCCCATTTCGAGATGGCATTGAGGCGAAATCCTTTAACAACATTCAGATTCATCGCAACAGGATGTCCTTCTTCATCAATCGAAACAGCGGCTACAAAAGGAACTTTATTCGCAGAACCGCGACCTCTTTTTCCACCATGTCTTTCACCACCTAAATAGGCATCATCTAGCTGAATAATACCCGTCAACGGTTTGCTGTCATCACGTTCTTTCATAACTTGCATGATTTTGTGTTTCATTGACCAAGCGGTATTATAAGAAATGCCAATTTGGCGTTTCAAAGATAATGCGGAAATACCTGTCTTTGCTTGAGTAATCAAATGTATCGCTAAAAACCACTGAGATAATGAGAGTTTTGTTTGCTCAAATATTGTCTGGCTAGTCACTGAAGTTTGATGATGACATTGATAGCATTGATATAATCGTCGAGTTTTAAGAATACAGTGTTTCTTACTACCACATTCAGGACAAACAAAACCAGTTGGCCAACGCCATTTATAGAGTGCTTGATGGCATTGCTCTTCGGTTCCGTAATCTTGGATGAACTCAAACAAGCTATAGCCTGCTTGAAATTGGATTTTATTTTTTGCCATGACTGTTCTCCAACTTTTGCTACTTACAGTTTTCGACAATTCCATATCCTTAAAGTTGCTTAGCCTTATGGGTAATCAGGAAAGTTTATGAGTTTTGTAAAGTTTGTAATGTTTAAGCTATCATGTGCCCTGCAAGGGGTATTTATATTAAATAACCCACTACAAACAATGGCTAAAATAAATAAAATGCTGACTCAAATCCTAAACTTTACAACTTTTCAGCCCCCCTAACTTTTCATTATTAAGCTGTATTTTTTGCTGTTTTTGCCAGTCAGCATTACTTTCCATAG
>JAKIVF010000118.1 GCA_021647145.1 Methylococcaceae bacterium
GACCACTATATTTCATATGCGATTCTATCGCATGACCTATTTCAGCGACTAGAGATGGCATAAAAACACCTCCTTTTTTAAAATATCCTCCTTTAGGGTCAAATACTGCCTTCATTTCTTCAACTAGAAAAGTGACATCTCCCCCTTTCCGAAAAACAGCTGAAATCACTCGAGTCAAAGCCAAAACCCATTGAAAGTGTTCCATATTTTTAGAATTAATAAACACTTCATAAGGGCGACGCTCTTCATGTTCTGTCCCCATATTTAGCACCATGTCGTTAATGGTGATATAAAGCGCATGTTCTGACTGTGGCGTTTTAATTTTATAAGTAGAACCTAAAAGCACTTCTGGGCGTTGTACATTTTCGTGCATACTTTCCAGTGTAGGCTTGGCTTCTTCTACTTTATCAATCTTCTTGTTTTCTTCTTCATTGATTACTTTGTAGGCAACAATTTTTTTTGTGATTTTATGTATCATTAGAATTTACCGTAATAACCTTCTTTTAGTGCATCAAATAGATTAGCAGCTGAATGCATTTCTCCATCGTATTCTATTTCTTCATTACCTTTTACCTCAATAACATGACCATCTTCTAGAGTAAATTGATAAGTTGTTTTTTCCAGATCGTTTTCTTTCACTAATACGCCTTGGAATACTTCTGGATTAAAACGAAAAGTTGTACAACCTTTTAAACCTTTATCATAAGCATATTCGTAGATCGACTTAAAGTCTTCGTAAGGATAATCCGTAGGGACATTGGCTGTTTTTGAAATGGATGAATCTATCCACTTTTGTGCTGCTGCTTGTATATCAACATGTTGTTTTGGAGTTATATCATCAGCAGAAATAAAATAGTCTGGCAATTGCAGAGCAGAATCATCACTGTATGGCATAGCCCCAGCATTTATCAACTCCCTATAAGCTAATAATTCAAAGGAAAAGACATCTACTTTTTCTTTACTCTTTTTTCCTTCTCGAATAATATTTCGTGAATAATGATGTGCAAAACTTGGTTCTATACCATTACTTGCATTATTCGCTAGAGATAAAGAAATAGTACCTGTAGGTGCTATAGAGCTGTGATGGGTAAATCGTGCCCCCTGTTCGATAAGTTCAGCTACTAATTCGGGTTCTTCTGTCGCTAAAAGTTGCATATACCGGCTATATTTTCCGTGCAATATTTTACCTAAAATTTTATCACCTTTTTTATATCCATCTGTTTTCATTTCAGGCCTTTTATGTAACATTTCTCCCGTTACAATAAACTCCTGATTCATCATCGGAGCAGCACCTTTTTCCTTTGATAATACGAGACCTTCTTTCCAGCCTTCAACAGCTAATATTTTAGTAATTTTTTCCGTTATCTCTAACGACTCTTCTTCACCATATTTTAGCCCTAACATCGTTAGTGTGGAGCCTAAGCCTAAATAGCCCATTCCATGTCTTCGTTTACTGGTTATTTCATCTCGTTGTTTTTCTAATGGTAAGCCATTAATTTCTACAACATTATCTAACATACGAGTAAAAATACGAATTGCTTTACGATAAGTCTCCCAATCAAACCGTGCATGACTAGTAAAAGGTTTCTCTACAAAACGAGTTAAATTAATTGACCCTAGAAGACAGCTTCCATATGGTGGCAACGGTTGTTCACCACAGGGGTTTGTTGCTCGAATATTTTCACAAAACCAGTTATTATTCATTTCATTGACTTTATCAATCAGAATAAACCCAGGTTCTGCGTAGTCGTATGTTGATGACATAATAATGTCCCATAAACGACGTGCAGGCATGGTTTTTGTGATTTTACAAGCAACCAGACCATCATCATTGACAACATAACCGTCTTTATCGGGTAAGTCACGCCAATCAATATGTTCTTTATTTTCAAGATCTAGATCATCAACTTTCACTTCCTTCTCAGTAACAGGAAAAGACAAAGACCATGGTTTATCATTTTTAACCGCTTCGATAAACTCAGCAGTAATAAGTAAAGACAAATTAAATTGGCGTAACCGACCATCCTCACGTTTTACTATGATAAACTCAACCACATCAGGGTGTGCAATATCAAACGTTGCCATTTGAGCACCACGTCGCCCCCCTGCTGAAGAGACGGTAAAACACATTTTATCGTAGATATCCATAAACGATAAGGGACCTGATGTATATGCGCCAGCACCAGAAACATAAGCATCTTTAGGTCTTAAAGTAGAAAATTCATACCCTATTCCACAACCTGCTTTTAAAGTAAGACCTGCTTCGTGTACTTTGTTAAGAATATCATCCATGGAATCTGCAATTGAACCTGAAACTGTGCAGTTTATTGTTGAAGTTGCTGGTTTATGTTCTTGCGCGCCAGCATTAGAAATAATTCGTCCAGCTGGGATAACGCCCTGACGTAATGCCCATAAAAATTCTTTATAATGTTGACCCTGTAATGCTTTATTTTTTTCTACACTAGCTAATGCTTTTGCTACTCGTTGATAGGTTTCATCAATCGTCTGATCAATCGCTTCTCCATCTTTACTTTTTAGGCGATATTTTGTATCCCAAATATCCACCGAGGCACTTTGTAATGGAATTTCTGTTACCTTTTCGGCAACGACATGAAGCTGTGCAGTCATTAATTTTTTCCTTTTTTGTAAAATATGTTAAGCAGAGGGACTAACTTAATTATAAGATTTTTTTAAAAACACACATATAGTGCTTGATAAAAAATAATAACACAATATATTGTGTTTTAAAATTTATTTTTTATATTTATGTAGACTAGATTTAATTTCTACCACTTAATTTAAACCATTAAATTTCGCTTATAAACTACATTTTTATCCTCTTCATCGTGAAGAATTTAAGATACAATCATTGCTATATTTTTAAAGGAGACCACCTAATGGAAAATAAAGTTAGTTTATCCCAGTTTATTACCGAACAGCAACGAAAACACCCCAATAATTCTGGGGATTTATCTTCGCTTTTGAATGATATTCTCACTGCTTGCAAGAAAATCTCACATTTAGTCAACCAAGGTGATTTGATCGACACCTGGGGGAATTCTGATTCAGAGAATGTACAAGGTGAAGTTCAAAAAAAACTTGATATTATTAGCAACAATATGATGATTGATGCTCTAAATTGGACGGGACATTTGGCTGGCATGATTTCTGAAGAAAATGATGATCCCGTTAAAATCCCTGGTCAATATCCCCGTGGAAAATATCTGGCACTATTTGATCCTCTAGATGGCTCATCCAATATTGATGTTAATTTGACGGTCGGCACTATTTTTTCAATTTTACGTTGTGATGAAGGAACCATTCCTACAACAGAGAATTTTTTACAAAAAGGCACACAGCAGGTTTGTGCAGGCTTTGTGCTTTATGGCCCCTCTACCATGCTAGTTTTAACAACCGGAGACGGTGTCAATGGTTTTACTTTGGATCAAGAAATTGGTGAGTTTTATCTGACTCACCCAGAAATGAGTATTCCTGGGGATACTCAAGAGTTCGCCATTAATATGTCTAACCAACGTTTTTGGGAAGTGCCTATTCAACAGTATATTTCAGAATGTGTACAAGGTTCCGATGGCGCCCGAGGTAAAGATTTTAATATGCGCTGGATTGCTTCTTTAGTCGCTGAGGTATATAGAGTGTTAACTCGTGGTGGGGTTTTTATGTATCCTTTTGATTTACGTGACCCAACTAAAGAAGGGCGATTACGTTTACTGTATGAAGCTAATCCTATTGGTTTTATTGTAGAACAAGCGGGTGGATTATGTAGCACTGGACGTGAACGTATTTTAGAAATGAAGCCGAAAGAAATTCATCAACGAGTTCCAGTTATTTTAGGTGCTAAAAATGAAGTTGATCGTATTATTTCTTATCATAAAAAGTTTGATTTAAGAAAATAAAGATGTCTCTGAGCATAGAATAAATAAACAAAAACTCCTGTCGAGACTGTAGATAATTCTGTGTAACTGCCCTTTTAACCATATCCACGGGAGACCGCTCTATTCTATTTTTTCAATATACTGCAACATTAGTTGTACACTTCTATTTCCTCTGAACTCATTAATATCAAGTTTATAAGCCGCTTTAATTGACCGAGTGCCCAACCAATTTTCTGACTTTTCAACAAAAAAAGCAATCGCATCAATTAACAGCTCACTAGAAGGAAACCTTAGTACAAATTTAAGATGCTGTTGCCCAACAACTCTGCATTGAATCACATCAAAAACCCCATCAAAAACGGGTTCAGGAAATGCCTGCCCCCAGGTTCCTGCATTGTTTAACACCTCAGTAAATACCAGAGTTATTTCTTTTTCTGATAGCTGGCCATCTGTGTATATTTTTTGCTCTAGATCTACATTGTTTAAATGCTTAGCCACCACTTCATCAAAAGCTAATGCGAAAACAGGGTAATCATGCATCTTAATACTCATCCCTGCTGCCATTGCATGTCCCCCAAATTTACTCAGTATTTGTGGGTGTAAGGCGGCTATTTCACTTAATACGTCTCGGATATGCACACCTGGAATTGATCGAGCAGAACCTTTTATTTCACCACCATCAACAGATGCGAACGCAACAACAGGCCTATGTAACCGGTCTTTAATTCTGGAAGCTAAAATACCGATCACTCCTTGATGCCAATCCTTCTCAAAAATACACACACCGGCCGGTAAATGTTTCTCATCCAGCACATGCATTTCTTTTAAAAGAGATAAAGCTTCGGTCTTCATTTGCGCTTCAACGTCTTTCCTATCTTGATTAAGCTCATCCAGCTGCCTAGCCATGTCTTTAGCCAATGCATCATCCTCAGTTAATAAACATTGGATACCTAATGACATATCATCCATACGCCCTGCCGCGTTTAATCTGGGAGCTAAGGCAAAACCTAAATCAGCTGGATGGATTGAACTGGACTGTTTACCCGATATTTCAATTAATGCTTTTATTCCTGGATGAGCCTGGCCAGAACGTATTCTTAATAACCCTTGATGAACTAATATTCTATTGACTTGATCCAAAGCAACAACATCAGCTACTGTCCCCAAGGCAACAAAATCTAGTAGCTGGGCTAAATTAGGTTGCTGAATATTCTGTTTTTCAAACCATTTTTTTTCGCGCAAACGGCTTCTTAATGCCATCAGAACATAAAAAATAACCCCTACTCCAGCAATATTCCCACTTGGAAATTCATCGCCTTCTACATTAGGATTAACAATGGCATCAGCGTTGGGGATTTGCTCACCGGGTAAATGATGATCTGTTACCAAAACATTGATCCCCGCGTTTTTTGCTACTTTAACTCCATCTATACTAGAAATCCCGTTATCAACGGTAATAATTACATCAGGATTTTGCTGCTTGACCAACTCTACTATTTCTGGCGTAAGCCCATAACCATATTCAAACCGATTAGGAACAACGTATGAAACATCTGCAGCACCTAATAATTCCAACCCTTTTATAGCAACAACGCAACTTGTCGCGCCATCTGCATCAAAATCAGCAACAATACAAATTTTCTGTTGTTGCTTGATGGCTATCATTAAATACTCAACCATCGTTTCCATTCCTGACAACAACCAAGGGGAAGGAAGTTTTACTAATGTACGCTCTATCTGTTCATTTTCTGTAATTCCTCGTGTTAAAAATATTTTTAACAGAATAGGATCAATATCTTTTAAAAATGATTTTTTCTTATTTTGAGGACGAGGAACTATTTTTTTTTTAACACCTTGATGATACATAAACAAACTTGATTGCTTTAGGTTATACCGAGAAAACCAACAATAATTAATCTTCCTACGTGTAATAATTTTGAAAAAAAGAGTAGCTAAACCGAGTCAACAACTTAACTGATCCACTTACCCAATAAAAAATGGGTTAATTATTAATATATAAAAATTAAGGTTTTGAACTTTTTAGCGGTTACTCTAGTCTTTGCAATTACCAGACCCGAAAATTCTATGGAGCGTATAACACTCCCTTTTAGCTTTGAACAAAGCCATCTTTCATAACCTTTTGAATTTCTTATAACTAAGAAAATACTTAAAATTACTTTTGTGTTCTTGGTTATTTCAACTATCTTTAATAACACAAACTAATTTAAAAACAGGTTATTTCCTTAACTATTTTAAAAGATAATTCTTTATGCCTATAGATAAATCATTAGCACAAAAACAAACTATTTCTATTAAAGATGAGCCACTGATGTTAAACCTGAAACGCAGAATCAAACATCAGGCAATCATTACTATTTCAGTTTTATTTATAATTCCAACCGTATTTGTTGGGATTCCCCAGCTGATTAATTAATCAGATTTTTTTTATTTTCAAAAACAATCTATAGTAACCGGCATAAAGCCGGTTTGTTTGTCATTAAATATTACATTTGATCCAGTATTGCTCTCTTTACTGCATCCAACGTTGCCTCAATAGTCACAGGGTGAGAGTCTTTGCATTGACTAATTGCCGTATCAGGGTCTTTTAATCCATTCCCCGTTAAAGTACAGACAATTTTACTACCTTCTGGAATTTTTCCACTTTCAATATCTTTTAATGCACCTGCTAACGATGTTGCTGATGCGGGCTCACAAAAGATACCTTCATTAGATGAAAGCATTTTATGTGCTTCTAAGATTTTTTCATCGGTAAAGCAATCAAACCAACCGCCCGATTCTTTTTGTGCATTCCAAGCAAAGTCCCATGATTGGGGTCTACCTATGCGGATTGCTGTAGCAACAGTTTCTGGGTTATCTATCATTTTACCGCTAATAAAGGGTGCCGCACCCGCTGCTTGGTAACCACACATTATAGGGCGTTTAGTTGCTACTGATTTTACCCCTCCCTGGTCTTCTGTATACTCAGTATAGCCTTTCCAATAGGCGGTTATATTCCCTGCATTCCCTACAGGCAAACAGTGATAGTCAGGAGCATCACCTAGCTCATCAACAATCTCAAATGCTGCTGTTTTTTGTCCATCAATCCGAAATGGATTAATAGAATTAACAATAGTCACTGGGGCGTGATCAACAATTTCTTTCACTAACGACATGCCGTCATCAAAGTTACCATTAATCTGGATAATTTCAGCACCATACATTAGGGTCTGTGCTAATTTTCCTAGTGCTATTTTTCCATCAGGAATTAACACAAACGCTTTAATTCCTGCCCGCACAGCGTACGCTGCAGCAGATGCAGAAGTATTCCCAGTTGATGCACAAATGATAGCTTGACTACCTTCTTCAACAGCTTTGCTCACAGCCATAGTCATGCCGCGGTCCTTAAACGACCCTGTTGGGTTTAACCCCTCATACTTGACATAAATATCTACCTCTTTCCCAATTATTTTTGGAATATTTTGCAACTGAATTAACGGTGTATTTCCTTCACCCAGACTGATAATACGAGCATCATCATTAATCGGCAGGCGTTTTTTATAGTGTTCTATTAATCCCGTGTATCGAGTAGACATATTTCTTATCCTAAGGTTTCCAAGCGAATTCGGCTAATCGAGCCGGTAATAGTTGATAATGCTTCAATCTCAATGATTGCAGCGTTCATTTCTTTTTCTAACGTTGTTTGTGTCAGCATAATAACAGGGACAACCGTTTTTCCTTCTAATGGTTCTTTTTGAATCAATGCTTCAATACTTATATTATGATTTGATAAAATTCGAGTGACTTCAGCCAAAACACCTGGCTTATCTTCTGCAGTTAAACGTAAATAATAAGCTGTCTGTATTTGCTCTGATGTTAAAACAGGAATATCACTAATTGCATCTTCCTGAAATGCCAAATGTGGAACTCTGTGTTCCGGGTCGCCTGTTAATACTCTAACCACATCAACCACATCAGAAATAACCGCAGAGGCTGTTGGTTCTGCGCCTGCGCCTGCGCCATAATAAAGCGTCGGTCCAACCGCATCCCCTTGAACTAAAACAGCATTCATTACACCGTCTACATTTGCTATCAGTCTACGTTCAGGAATTAGTGTTGGGTGTACTCTTAACTCAATTCCTTGCTCTGTTTTACGGGCAATACCTAAATGTTTAATGCGATAACCCAGCTCTTCTGCATATTCAACATCGGCTCGCGAAATGTTGCTTATTCCTTCGGTAAATACTTTTTCAAATTGTAACGGTATGCCAAAGGCTAATGAAGCCAAAATAGCCAGTTTGTGTCCAGCATCAATTCCCTCTACATCAAAAGTAGGATCCGCTTCTGCATAACCTAACACTTGCGCCTCGGCTAAAACTTCAGAAAAATCACGGCCTTTATCGCGCATTTCTGTAAGGATAAAATTTCCTGTTCCGTTAATTATTCCTGCTAGCCATTCAATTTGGTTGCCACTGAGTCCTTCACGAATTGCTTTTATAATGGGAATACCACCTGCAACAGCTGCTTCAAACAAGACCATTACACCTTTTTCGCTGGCTTTAGCAAAAATTTCATTCCCATGTAAAGCGATAAGTGCTTTGTTTGCAGTTACAATATGTTTACCATTTTCTATCGCTTGTAAAATCAGGTTTTTTGCTAGAGTCGTTCCGCCTATCAGTTCTAGAATAATATCAATTTCAGGGTCATTAATAATATCCAGAGAATTTGTGGTTAGCTCTATTCCTTGGGTATCACATATTCTTTCCTGGGTTAGATTTCTAGCAGAAGCGTGAGTGACTAAAATTTTCCTGCCTGCACGGCGCGAAATTTCTTTTGCATTTCTTGTAAGCACATTAACAACACCGCCGCCGACAGTACCTAATCCTAAAACACCAACTTTTACTGGTTTCAATATAACTCCTAAAACTAATTTTGTATTTGATTTTACCCTAAAACGCCATCTTTCTTAAGCATACCTCTTATTCCTCTAAGAGCTTGCCTAGTTCTATGTTCATTTTCAATCAAACTAAAACGAACATACTCATCACCATATTGACCAAAACCTACACCTGGCGAAACAGCCACTTTTGCATCTATTATCATTTTTTTACAAAATTCTAATGAGCCCATTTCTTTGTACTGTTTTGGAATAGGAGCCCAAACAAACATTGTAGCTTTTGGCTTTTCTATTTTCCAACCCATCGCATTTAAACCGTCACAAAGTACATCCCGCCGGCTTCTATAAATCTCGCAAATTTCAGCAACGCAATCTTGAGGCCCTTCTAACGCAGCAATTGCTGCTACCTGAATTGGAGTGAACATTCCATAATCCAAATATGATTTAATTCTGGTTAATGCCGCAACCAAGGTTTTATTTCCACACATAAACCCTACTCTCCACCCTGGCATATTATAACTTTTTGATAGAGAATAAAATTCAACAGCAATATCCTTCGCTCCTTCTACTTGTAATATGGAGGGTGCTTTATACCCATCAAAAACAATATCTGCATAAGCAATATCATGAACCACCCAAATATTATGTTCTTTAGCAATAGCCACGACCTTTTCAAAAAAATCTAATTCCACACACTGACTAGTCGGGTTGCCTGGAAAATTCAGGATCAGCATTTTTGGTTTTGGCCAAGAATCATCAATTGCTTTGTGCAACTCTTCAAAAAAATCAATCCCAGGAACCATTTTTATATGTCGTAAATCCGCTCCAGCAATAACAACACCATACGGATGAATTGGATAAGCAGGGTTAGGAACAAGAACAACATCACCCGGCCCTAATGTAGCTAAAGCTAAATGCGCCAGACCTTCTTTAGACCCTATTGTCACAATTGCTTCAGATTCAGGATCTAAATCAACATCAAAACGATCTTTATACCATTGACAGATAGCTTTTCTTAATCGAGGAATTCCACGAGAAAGTGAATATCTGTGAGTATCATCACGTTCTGCAGCTTCAACCATTTTTGCAACAATATGTTTAGGGGTAGGCTGGTCTGGGTTACCCATTCCGAAGTCTATAATGTCTTCGCCTTCTGAACGAGCTTTTGCTTTAAGATCATTAACGATATTAAAGACATACGGGGGGAGGCGACTAATCCGGT
>JAKIVF010000119.1 GCA_021647145.1 Methylococcaceae bacterium
GATTATAAAAAACCAATGAACGTCTATAAAGAAGATATTTTACTCAATAACTGGCTAGATGAGGCGGCTTAAAACTTAGGAATAAGAAATTTGAAATAATTGTCTTGACTATTTGGGGTGCTAAAAAGTACCTTTTTGTAGGATAAAACCAATTTTTTAAGCTATATTTTAGAGTTATAGTATAAATTATTAAACAGGGTCTAATGTACAGTAAATTACAATTGCTTTGTATAAGTTTTTTATTGGCTTATACCTTTTCTATTGGGTATGCTGCAGAGATAGGTAATTCGTCTCCAGAGTTACAAATTCTTATAGATGTTTCAGGCAGCATGAAACACAACGACCCCAAAAATCTTCGCATACCTGCTCTAAAATTATTAATCAATTTATTGCCAGATGGAACAAACGTTGGAATTTGGTTGTTTGCAGAGAAAACCAGAGCTTTAGTTAAAACAGGGGTTGTTGATAAAAAGTGGAAAAAAAAGGCTTTATCCAAGATAAAGGAAATCCATTCGTCTGGCCTTTTTACTAATATTGAAGAGGCAATTCAGCAATCATCAAAAGCTTGGTTTAACAAACCAGAAAACCAGGCACGACATTTAATTTTATTAACGGATGGGGTGGTTGATATTTCTGAAGATATTATGGAAAGTGCTGAATCCAGAGAAAGAATCTTGATTGAGCAAGTAACAGAATTGCAACAGGCAGGAATAAAAGTACATACCATTGCTTTATCTGAAAATGCAGATACACAATTATTAGAAAAAATAGCTTTTGATACTAGGGGATGGAATGAAACAGTTCTGTCTGCAGACAAATTACAAAAGGTTTTTTTTAAAATCTTTAAACAGGCAGTTCCCAAAGATACTGTGCCTATACAAGGGAATAGTTTTAGAGTAGATAGTTCTATCGATGAATTTTCTGTACTCGTTTTTAAGAAAAAAGGGGCTCAAGTTACTCGGTTAATTACACCAGACAGTACAGAAATAGGTTTTGATAACCAAATTGATAATGTTTCTTGGTTAAGTGATAAAAATTATGATCTGGTGACGATTAAAAATCCTATGACGGGAAAATGGATAATAGATGCTGATATGGATCCAGACAATCAAGTTATGATTGTCACTGATTTAAAATTTAAAGTAGAGGAGATAGCGAGCCATATTTCGGATCAAGAGTCGCTTGATTTGTTAGCATATTTCTCAGATAAACATCAATTAATTAGTCGAGAAGAATTTTTAAGTTTAATTGAAATCTCTATCGAACTAATCAATGAAACGGGAGAAAAAAAAGAGTGGAAAATGCAGCCTGTTACAGAGAAACCAGGGTTATTTCAAAAAATAGTAGAGCCAGGCATAGGGAAGGGGAGGCATACTATAAAAATCAAAGCAGATGGTAAAACCTTCCAAAGAGAATATATTCAATCAATAGAGGTGGCTGAAAGCTTAATCAGCGTTGATGTGGCGGCAAATAAAGAATCACGAACAGTCACTATTAAACTAATCCCGGATAAGAATGTAATTAATACAAAAATGATGAATATCCAGGCAAGTATTACTCAAGCAGGGCAAGGTGTAAAAAACCGAGAGTTTATTAATAAAAATGGAACGTGGGAGTTAGTTTTAGAAGAGACTCTTGAGGGCGAGAGAAAAATTATAAATTTTTCAATAACTGCCAGATCTGTAAAAGGGAATGCTCTTTCACCTGACCTTAAACCTATTGTCGTTGATGATAGTTTGTTTTTTAAGTTAAAGGTTGAGCCACAACTCGATGAGGTTGAGCAGAATTTAGAAAAAAAAATAAATGACCAACTGGATGAGGTGGATGAAGATGAAGACGACGATATAGATGAGAATAATGATGTAAACTGGATGAAGACATCAGTAATTGTGGTAGTAGTAAATATAATACTGATTGCTTTTGGTTTTTTCTTGTTTAATTTTTTGAAAAAAAGAGCAGCTAATTCGCAAGCTCAGTTACTGGCTAGATTAGAATGATAGAACTTAACTCAATAACAGTCGTTTTATTAGTAGAAGCTTTAATCGTTTTACTTTTACTGATTTTAATTTTCCTGATGGTATACAGAAGTAGAAGTTCTGCTAACCACACTGCAGTTCATAAATTAATTAATAAGCTGGAAAAAGATGACAATTATAAAACTAAGGATCTGGAAAAGGTATTTACCGAATCTTGTGGTCTTAATCCAGGCTTATCTGAGGAAATAATAAATGAAATTAGTATTAAAGAGCGTAAATTATATAAGCAAATAGTGAAAATTTTTTTTAATAGAGATATTAAATTATTAGCAAAGGTTGATCAATATATCAATAGTTTATCTGAACCTTATGTTAGCTTGATTAGACATTCTGAGGTGAATAATCAAGCAGAAACAAAAGAAATAGAGTTTACCAAAAGTAAAATTAATAGCCTTGAGCAAGAAAATGATTTCCTTCGAGAAAAAGTGGCTGCTGCTACAGATACAATGAAAGAAATTTCAGATGAATATATGCGTGTGTTTAGGGGAACACAAACAGAGTTAGAGTTAAGAAAAAGTAGTATTAAAATGTTTCAAATTTTTCGTGAAACTAAAAAACGGATAGAAACCCCTGTGAATAATCTTGAAATAGAGGAATTATGAATATAACACTCACTATTTTGATTATAGAAAGTATTGTGGTTTTATTGGGAATGAGTGGTTTTTTATTATTTTTACGATTGAAAAAAAAATCTAAAAAACTTTTTGAATTAAATCAAATATTAAAAAATATTAGTAGCCAAGAGGGTGATCGAAAAGCTCATTTGGTTAACCATTTACAAGAAGGTTATGCCCTTAGTAGTGAAGAGGCAACAGAATCAGCAACTTATATGATTGAAGCAGAAAAACAATTTACTCAAGAATTTATAAAAGAACAAATAGAAGAAGCTTCGGTTGTTGATTTCCATCAAAATCTATGTGAATTACTTGATCAATATTTATATTTTGTACCGACTAGTACCGTAGAAGAGAATAACCCTACTAATGTTGAAAAGGCTGAAGTAACAACAAAACCTGTGTTGTTAGAGGAGAAAAGCCATGATTCTGATGAGAAAAAAGAAGAACCGGATTGGGGGGAAGCATTTGCCGAGTCAGGTGATGAAGTGGATGAACAGACTAAAGCCGTTTTTGATAGCAATAATGATGAGAAAGAAAGTGATTCAGTAGCAGCAGAGGAAGAGCCAGATTGGGGTGATGCATTTGCCGAGTCAGGTGATGAAGTAGATGAGCAAACAAAAGCTGGTTATGAAGCGGATAGCCTGGAAACTGAATAAAAGTGTTTAGATTACTGCATTAAAATAGCAGTAGCAATCACTATGGAACTTGCAAGAATAGTCCAGATGGTTTTTTTATGATCTTTTTCTATTTGCTGGCGCAAGTGAGAAATTTCTTGGTTTTGAGTTTCTAGCTGTAACTTTGTATGGGTGGCACTATCTAATGCCTGAAATAATAACATCGGCATTTCAGGAAAGTGTTCTGCTATTTGTGGAAATTGTTTAACAAGTTGTTTGATTTTTGCTTTAGGTCCAAGACGTTGATGAAACCAGTCTTCAAGAAAAGGTTTTGCAGTTTGCCATAAATCAAGATTCGGGTAGAGCTGGCGACCTAGGCCTTCAATGTTAAGCAAGGTTTTTTGTAAAAGTACCAGTTGAGGTTGAACAACCATATTAAATCGTCTGGCAGTCTGAAATAAACGCATTAAGAGTAATCCAAAGGATATGTCTTTTAAGGGTTTGTCAAAAATGGGTTCACAGACACTTCTTATTGCTGATTCAAAGTCTTCAACACGAGTATTAGAAGGAACCCAGCCTGATTCGATATGCATTTCGGCTACACGACGGTAATCCCGGTTAAAGAAAGCAAGAAAGTTTTCTGCTAGATAACGTTGATCAGAGAGTGAAAGTGAACCAACAATACCAAAGTCAACGGCTATATATTTATCAGGCAGATCAACAAATATATTACCTGGATGCATGTCGGCATGAAAAAAATTATCTCGAAAAACTTGAGTAAAAAATATTTCTACACCCCGTTCTGCAAGTAATTTAAAATTAGCTCCCTCACGTTTTAATTGATCAATATCCCCAACGGGTACGCCATGAATTCTTTCCATAACCAAAATTTTTCTACGCGTAAAATCCCAATGTATTTTAGGAATATAGAGTGAATCAGATGATTTGAAATTATCTCGTATTTTTGTAGCATTTGCGGCTTCTTTAACAAGATCAAGTTCATCCTGAAGTGTTTTTTCGAATTCAGCAACAACCTCTAAAGCACGTAATCTTTTTGCATCATCCCAGAAATTTTCTGCTAATCGGGCAAGTTCATAGAGTAAGCCAACATCGGTATGAATTTTTTTTTCTATGTTGGGTCTTAAAACTTTAACAATAACCTGGTTTCCACTATGTAACGTTGCTGTGTGAACTTGAGCTACAGATGCAGATGCCAAAGGGTTGTGGTCAAACTCTGCAAAAGCATCTGCTATAGTTTTACCCAGTTGCTCTTCAATAACTTGAATTGCTTGGTCGTTTGGAAAAGGGGGGACTTTATCTTGTAATTTAACCAACTCATCTGCAATATCATCGGGTAGAATATCTTTTCTAGTCGATAAGGCTTGACCAAATTTAATAAAAATAGGGCCTAAATCCTCTAGTGTCTTACGAATCCGAACACCTCGAGGTTTTTTTGGTTTTTTGAGCCAAAAATTGGGTGAAAGAAACGCAATAAAGCGGATAGGGCGAAATAAGTGGGTTTTTAGAATAATTTCGTCTAAACCGTGGTACATCATTACCCAATTAATGTGAATTAAGCGGATCAATACTTTTGGGTTCACTACGAAATATCCTTTTTGTTTGATTGATTTATGCTAGAAGGTGTTGTGTTTAGCTGGCTAGCCTGAATTTTTTTAATTCGAGCCAATAAACGATCATAATCAGAACGAAGTTGATCAACATGCTGATAAAACTGATCAGCTTCTGGTGCGGCAGGTAGATCCTTAGTTTCTTCTTGTAAAAATTCTTTGCTATTAAGTTTAAAGGTGTTAATAGATTCTTCAGTCCAGTCCTGAGCACTTCGAAAGATGTTGCCAATTTTATGGGCGATCACATCTCCAGTAAAGTGAGAAAATTTCTCTTCAAGGTCTATATCTAGTTTGTCAAAAAGTTGTTGAAATTTATGAGCCGTATGTGTATCACCTTCAATTTTTACTTCGCCACTAAAAATTGACCGCATTGGCGTAGAGCTTAATCCCATAAAACCTAAAGCAGATAAACTACCACTGATGGTTGTATCTACTTCTTGAGTATAATTTTCAAGAATCTGAATTTTGTCAGTTGTTGGACAGAGATATAATGTTTCATTAAACGGTAATATGTTAATAGCTATAACTTTACCTGCGATGGGTGTTAGAAACAGGCTTACATCTTCGTCTAAAGATAAGTATTGATTTAATGAGGTGTCTATTGCATTGGTTAATAACGGTTTAATGACCATTTTTTACTCTTGGTGCTTTTTAGGGTTGGATTAGGAACGCACATGAAATAAGCTAGTTATCGACGTTATTTTGTTCATGTTCCTTAGGTGTTTTCCTATATTTTATAACCTCTATGAATAGCAACAATACCTTGATTCATATTAAAGTATTCACATCTTTCAAGGCCAGCGTTTTCCATCATTTGTTTAAGGTCATCCTGTTTAGGATGCATTCGAATTGATTCTGCAAGGTAACGATAGCTATCTTCATCTTTAGCAACAATGGCACCAATTTTCGGTAGTAATTTAAAGGAATAGAAGTCGTATATTTTTTCAGTCACTTTATCGATAGGGTGGGAAAATTCTAAAACAATAACGCGACCTCCTGGTTTTAATACTCTATACATCGATCGTAAAGCCGCATCTTTATCCGTTACATTTCGAAGGCCAAAAGCGATACAAACACAATCAAAAGAATTGTCTTCAAAAGGGAGGCACTCTGCATTTACTTGAGCGTAACGTATATTACCAATTAAACCACGGTCAATTAATCGATCACGACCGTTGCGTAACATTTCGGAATTAATATCAGCTAAAACAACCTGGCCTTCTTTACCCACACGTTTTTCAAATAAGATGGTTAAATCACCTGTTCCGCCAGCTAAGTCAAGAATTTGATCGCCATTTCTGACATTCGCTAATTGGATGGCAACTCTTTTCCAAACACGATGAATACCAAATGACATCAAATCATTCATTACATCGTAATTACTGGCAACAGAATCAAAAACACTACGGACTTTGCGTACTTTATCTTTTGTTGCTACTTGTTCAAACCCAAAATGAGTCGTATTTTCATTGGTCATTTTTTGTGCCTTAGTTTTTTAGTGGTTCTGTACGTGTCTGTCCGGCTTGCTTGAGTTTCTGGAGATAATTGTCCCAAAGAGTTGGGTATTCAGTTCCCAGTTTATAAAGCATATCCCACGAATAAATGCCAGAGTTGTGACCATCTGAAAAGGTGGGGGATATGCCATAATTACCAATGGGTTTTATTTGAGTAATATTGACATTCTCTTTTCCTGTTTGAAGTATTTCCTGACCAGGCGCGTGACCCAATGCTTCCGCTGAAGGTGTGTAGACACGTAAATATTCACAAGGAAGTTTAAATGTCTCACCATTGTCAAAGCTAACTTCAAGAATATGGGAACGTTGGTGCAATTTAATTTCTGTTAATATGCAGTTTGAAGGTTCAACGGTTAATCTCATACTTTACAAAATATAGCGACTTAGGTCTTCGTCTTCAGCAAATTCAGCCAAATGTTTGTCTACATAGTTTGCATCTACAATGATTGATTTTTCAGTTAAATCGGGTGCATTGTATGAAATTTCCTCAAGTAAACGTTCTAGTATGGTGTGCAATCTTCTTGCGCCAATATTTTCTGTTGTTTCATTCACTTGCCAGCCTAGTTCCGCAATTCGCCTAATACCGTCTTCAGCAAAAGTAAGATCAACGCCTTCTGTTTTAAGTAATGCTTGATATTGTTCTGTTAATGACGCATCGGGTTCAGTTAAGATTCGTACGAAATCTTCGGCAGATAAAGCGTCAAGTTCTACACGAATTGGAAAGCGCCCTTGTAATTCAGGAATTAAATCAGAAGGCTTAGTTAAGTGGAAAGCACCGGAGGCAATAAATAAAATATGATCAGTTTTAACCATTCCATATTTGGTACTAACAGTGCTACCTTCCACGAGGGGCAATAAATCACGTTGAACTCCTTCTCGAGAGACTTCTCCACCTCCACCGCCTAATTCAGATCGTTTACAAACTTTGTCTATTTCATCTAAAAAAACGATTCCATTTTGTTCTACAGCCTCAACAGCAGATAATTTAATGTCGTCTTCATTTACAAGTTTGGAGGCTTCATCTTCTTGTAATGTTTTTAGCGCATCAGAAATTTTCATTTTACGGGCGCTTGTTTTTCCACTATTCAAGTTTTGAAACATTCCTTGTAGTTGATTAGTCATATCTTCCATACCTGGAGGAGCCATGATTTCAACACCTACCGAGTGAACTTTAATGTCTACTTCAATTTCTTTATCATCCAAATCACCTTCGCGTAATTTTTTGCGCATTTTTTGACGGGTGGATGACTCGGTCTCTGAAATCATCCCGTTTTCTGCACTAGGTAAGAGAATGTCTAGTACCTTTTCTTCAGCAGCATCTGCAGCACGGTTTTGTACTTTTTCAATTTCAGACATACGATTCATTTTTACGGCTGTATCAACTAAATCGCGGATAATGGATTCAACATCTCGTCCTACATAACCCACTTCTGTAAATTTTGTTGCCTCTATTTTTATAAAAGGAGCATTAGCTAAACGCGCCAAGCGTCTAGCTATTTCAGTCTTTCCTACGCCTGTTGGACCAATCATTAAGATGTTTTTGGGTGTAATTTCATCTCGTAACTCTTCTGCAACACGAGTTCGGCGCCAGCGGTTTCGTAGAGCAATAGCTACGGAACGTTTTGCGCTGGATTGACCTATAATGTGTTTGTCTAGTTCGCTTACAATTTCTTTGGGTGTCATTTTGGTCATTCTATTTACTCTTTGTTTCTTCTGGAGATTCTGCGTCTAATTCTTCGATGCGGAGGTTGTGATTGGTGTAGATACATATATCAGCTGCAATATGTAAGGATTTTTCAACAATATCACGGGCACTTAGATTGGTGTTCTCAAGTAATGCTCGAGCAGCAGATTGTGCAAAGGAACCACCAGAGCCGATGGCCATTAGGTCGTATTCTGGTTCTATAACATCACCAGTACCTGATATGATTAATGAAGTTTTTGCATCTGCAATAGTGAGTAATGCCTCTAGTTTTCTTAAGGCGCGGTCTGTACGCCAGTCTTTTGCCATTTCTACAGCAGCGCGAGTTAAATTACCTCGGTGTTTTTCTAATTTTCCTTCAAAATGCTCAAAAAGAGTGAACGCATCCGCTGTAGCACCAGCAAAGCCAGCGATAACTTTATCATGATATAAGCGACGCACCTTACGTGCATTACCCTTCATGACAGTATTACCTAAAGAAACTTGCCCATCACCACCGATGACAACTTTGCCATTACGGCGAACTGAAAGTATTGTCGTGCCTCTAAAACTCACTTTGTACCCACTTTGTAGATGTAAATCTGACAATTTTACATGTTCTAATCATAGTTGGGGGAAAATTAATGATTTAATCTTGAAAAAATTGTTGTGACGGAATGTTTGATGAAAAAACAATGGGGCTGAGCCAACTAAAAAATTAAATATTCTTTTAAAGAAGAAATGCTGAGAAAAGGAAGTTAAGATTAAGAGATAGTTTGATAAAGATGGTGCCCAGGGGCGGAATCGAACCGTCGACACGAGGATTTTCAGTCCTCTGCTCTACCGACTGAGCTACCTGGGCATGATATCAAATGACTTTGGTTTGAATGGTGCCCAGGGGCGGAATCGAACCGTCGACACGAGGATTTTCAGTCCTCTGCTCTACCGACTGAGCTACCTGGGCACGACTTCAAGCCGAGCTCTCTATTAAACTAAGTTATCTAGTCTTAGTCAAGTAAAACATGTACTTTTATGGTTGTTAAAGATAATTGAGTTAATGAGAGAAGGGTGTATTATTCATTTCTTTAGCCATTACATTTAAAATGCCCGGATTTTATCAAACAAAAAACTTTTTATATTGAGAATAATTTTGTGGATAGTTAGTTGTAAGTGCTAATTTAAGCAACTTCTCGTTGTTGTATCTGATGCTTAGCTATTGATGCAATTTCTTCATCTTCATCATTAATAAAGAACTCTAGAGCATACCCACGTTTGACGATTATAAATCTGACAAAATCCTTTTCATCATTTATTAATTTATCTAGAATTTCAGTATTATCTGTATATTTAGCCACTGTGGCACGGACACGCCAAGAATCATCATTAACTAACAGGTCATGGCCTACTTTTTTTCTAGCAACGGCAGTTCTTATTAATGAAGATTTATCATAGACTAATGCGCTCAAGGCAAAGCACATATCAACGGCTTCTAATCGAATATATTCTTCTTTTTCATTAATTAGTGCTGTTTCATCATATGTTTTACCGGAAATTACAATGGTTTCCATGCTATTCACCCATTTCTTAGTCTATTTTTGTGTATGGTAATGCAATAAAAATTAGATCAATGTTGATTACTTGTATACTAGAATGCACTTACACATATTATTTAATAATGTGGTGGCTTTTCATTGCTTTGATTAATGCTTTCTATTTCTCTTATACTTTTTAAGCGGTCGTTAAGAAGCTTACAAGTTTCTTCTATACGATTTATTTGTAATTGTTGATTACTTACGACCGTGTTTAGAGATTG
>JAKIVF010000120.1 GCA_021647145.1 Methylococcaceae bacterium
ACTTTTAAATTCAGCACTGTAGGTGGTTCTTTTTTTGCTCATTTTTCCGCTCCAGTTTTTTAGAAATAGTAACTAAATTGGAATAAGATGTCTTGGTTCTGTTGTCTGAATTTGTTGGGGTATTATACTCCTAGAACTTGGTTTTTATCTATAAATTTGGAAAAGAACAGATTTAAAAGATGATTTCTATGTTTTTTGCTATAGCCATAAAATTCAGTGGTTTTCTTTTGAGTTCAAAGGAAAGCATGGGTTCTTTATTTTTTACACAGAATCTAAACCCCCTTTTTTCATTAGATCGCTTCCTGTTAAAACTTCTATGTAAAGTAGTACGATCAGCTTCACAAGTAGATATTTGGCTTCTTACTTTCGGTCAAACTGCCGTTGCATCGCATCAATGAAATAATCTAGCTGGCCTTTAGGTAATTCATTAATCCCTGCTGCCACTTTTCTACCTCCACCCGTTGGAAACTGACTAGCTAATAAATCAGCACCTTTTTTATGATTAAGCGGGGCACGTATACTAATGAGATAGTTGTCATTATTTTTTTCAGTAACGACAGCATGCGCTCTTTCGGGAAAATCATTAGCCAATTGATTGCCAAAAACACCTCCAACACGATGAGCCCATTTTTCATTTGGTAACAATATGACAGCAATATCTTCATTGTTATGTATGAATGATATATTTTTTGCCTTACTCATATCCTGCCGAAATCCCATTTCCAAGGTATTAAGTATTTCTGAATCCTGTTCAAGAAACTCAAATGGGTTATCAAAAGGTTGTATTTTTTTATATAGTATTTTAGGGTCGAAAAAAAGATCATCTAAGCTTGAGCCATAGCTATTGTAATTCAAGTGTGTTCCCAATTGTTTTAAAAGTATTAAGTCCTTTTCAGAAAAACCAGATTCTAGTCCTAAAACATGTGCTTTATTCGTTAAATTATCACCAAATGCAGCAGTAATTGCCCAAGCCCGGTACCGACCTTGTAATTGATTATCTACTATTAATGAAGTACAGGTATCAGTTGATAAATCAACACCAATATTAAGATGCTTATGAAAAATTGGCTTACCCATTTTATGATGATCAAAATAGTCTATTGTTGCGCCTTGGCCAAGCAAGCGTTCAATATCTCTTACATTCTTTTCAAAAGATATGTCAAGTACGGTAAGGTGTTTTCCCTCTCCATTATGAACCCTATTTAACAAATTAATATCACGCTTAACACCTGTTATCAACTCTGAAGATTGAGGATTATTTCTACGTAATTGAATTAAGGCACAAAGACCATCAGCATCACCATTAAAAACATCAATAAATTGTGAATTCATGGGCTTTTCAATTGATAATTCTATTTTCTTTTAAATAATTAATGATTTTATCTGCACATTCTTCAATACTCAACTCAACAGTACTAATAACAATCTCTGGTAATTCCGGTGATTCATAGTCAGAACTTATACCTGTAAAGTTTTTTATCTCTCCATTTCTCGCTTTTTTATATAAGCCTTTGGGGTCTCGTTGCTCACATACTTTTAAAGGCGTATCCATATAAATTTCAATAAATTCATGCTGTTGAACTAAATTTCTTACCATTTCTCTATCCGCTTTAAAAGGTGAAATAAAGGCCGTCATCACTAATAAACCCGCATCGATCATCAGCTTTGAAAGCTCACCTACCCGACGAATGTTTTCAACTCTATCTCCATCTGAGAATGCAAGATCTTTATTTAGCCCATGACGAACATTGTCACCATCCAAGAGATAGGTATGATATCCAAGTTCAAATAATTTCTGTTCTACTGCACCGGAAATTGTAGATTTTCCAGATCCACTAAGCCCAGTGAACCACAATATACAAGGCCTTTGTTGTTTTTGCTTTGCTCGCTCGTCTTTAGTTACATTATGTAAATGCCATATGATATTTTTTACTGTCATTGAAGAGTACCTTTCCTATTTTTGTTTTGCTCTATTAGACCTGAATATCATTTTAATAACCTATGCATCTAAGACTTTTTTATTGCACCAGTATTCGAATATGTCAGAAACGACCTTGTAATTGATTATCTATTATTAGAAGTACAGATATCCAAATTCAAATGATTTCTGTTCGAAAAGCACTGAACTATTCTCTATCTATCACCGCAAAACACCACCCAAAGTATCATGAAGGTATTCTATGTTCTAAATTGAGTGTCCCGTAAACCACCCTCATTTGCCCTGCCAACTCGTTCAATAGCTATCCAATAATCTGTACTTTATAATGGTGGGCACAAAGGGTAATAAAAAATATATCAGAGAGCAGGTGTTTTTTATGCCTGTTAATTCTAGGATCTTCAATATTTGAAAAGTGATAAATAATTGAGACTATTGGTTGTTTTGTCATTTTTAAAATCAAAATGATAACAGCAATACCTCATCTAAATTATATCTCAACTGATTTTAAACCAGCTTGCTCTGTATTGGAGCAAGGCTCTGAGTTGCACTACCATCCAAACCTGCTAAAGTAAAATTATTTTAAGGAGATAGGTTTGGAGTTAGGAGACCGACTTGGCATTACCGAATAGAGAACTCCCAACTAGACGCTCCATCTGACTAACGGGCAACACCACTCAAATTTGGATTATAGCAAACTGTTCGTTTAATTGGAAAATACTAATACTTTTTACTTGAACTAGGCATATATTTAAGAAATAATTTGGCAAAAACCATTTTTTTTGTAAAAAATTAAGGATAAAATATGTATAAATTTCGTTTTATTATATTTTCCATACTTTATTTTTGGGTACTCAATGCTAGTGCAAGTCCGTTAGCTGGAGCCACTCAATATACAGCAAAACTTTATACCGAAGTGCTGGGAAGAATACCTGATCAAACAGGATGGAATAATGCTATGACCTTTTGGCAGTCAGGTCCGTGCAACAGAACAAGACTAAAAGAACAAGGAATGGCTATCTTTAACTCATCTGAGTTCAATGGATTAAATTTAGATAATCCTGCTAAAATTTTAGTTCTTTATCGAGCAATAATGTTGAGAGAACCAGATCAAAGTGGCTATAACAATTTTTTAAATCATCTGAACAATGGTTTAAGTACTTCACAAATAGCCTCTATATTCTATGATAGTGGTGAGTTCTTACAACGTGCCAACTCTATTTGTAAGAATGAAGGGAGTGGCTGGATTGCTTCAACACCTCTAGACCTTGCTGACCCTAGTTCAAGTTATTTTTCTGGAGGTACAGGAGAAGAGTTACAAAGTATATTGGACGCCGCCATAACAGGAAGCACTGTTTTTCTTGCAAAAAGAGCTATTATAAGAGTTCATAAACCAATAAATGTACCAAATGGAATTACACTTGCAACAATTGGATTTCCCTCAACTCGGTATTATACTAGTATGGCTCGTATTGTGAGAGACTCTGGAGAATTTGAAGGTAAAGGGTTTGAGCTTATTCAGATGTATGGGAGTGCAAAAGTTAAAAATATTTGGATTGATGGGCGTCGATCAGCGTTTGGATTTTCATCTGATAATATCAATGTAAGAGCTTATGGTGGTAATGGCTCATTCTTTTCCGAAAATAAAGTTTCTGATACTGCAGGATGGACTTCTTTTCAAATATGGGGAACAGCTGAAGGGTTTTCATGTAGTTCTAGTACGATTAATTCTAATATGATTACTCTGTACGGTAGTTCGCATTATAACCAAGAGTGGGCTGATGGACTTAGTATAGGCTGTGAAAATGCAATTGTTGAGAACAATGACATTCTGGATGCTACAGATGTTGCAATTGTTGTCTATAGGTCTGGCAATGCAACTCAAAATTCAAAAGTAAAATACAATAGAGTTTTAAATGCAGGCCACTCAGCTTATGGTGGTTTGGGTGTCGATCCACTTTTTGATCAGTCGGGTGACGGAAATTATAATTTTACTGGAACACAGGTTTTTAATAATACTGTTTGGAGTAGCTCAGCAGTACATATTGATATTGTACTCGCTATAGGTACAAAGCCTTGGTTCGGAGATAATGCCGACTCTGGCTTTGGAGCAAAAGTCTATAAAAATACTTCTGGCTTGAGTACGGTTAACTCCAATAATGGCATTGTTGTTAGTGGTATACACTCTGCTTACGTTCAATCAAATAATCTTAATAACATCCTTCAAAACTCCATTGCTTGCCCAACTGCAAATGTTATTGCTGATATTTCTAGTGGCAATGCTTCTGGTAATATTCAGTCCTATCAAGATATTCTTATTCAAGGGTGTATAGGGCATGAATAGAAGATATTATTATTAGGTTACTTACATATATAAATGAAACATCCCTGCCTTAATGGAAAAAATGGGGTCACACAAAAATGGGATCAGATCCAAATGGCACTTACTTAAGCCAAGTATATTACAATCACTTACTTTATTTTCTTTGGGTGCCAATTATTTCTGACCTCGGCTCTTGCTTCTTCTCTGGGCTTCATCAATAAGGGCTCAGGATTTAATAACTTCCGAAACTAATGATTTTTCTGGGACAGCAACATAGTTCCATTGTGGCAGATAGTCATCAAATTGAATTATCATGTTTTCCTTAAAACCACCTGCAACTTTACGCCCTGTTTCAAATGTTCTTTTTAAAATACTCGTGAATACTTTCAAGCCCGTGGTTGTCTTTGCTTGAGCCATAAATTCATT
Organism: Methylococcaceae bacterium; assembly: GCA_021647145.1. GTDB lineage: Bacteria > Pseudomonadota > Gammaproteobacteria > Methylococcales > Methylomonadaceae > QPIN01. The sequence continues at coordinate 4,686 of JAKIVF010000120.1, forward strand.
CACCCGTTCAACTGTTTTAAAAATAACCCTTGGCAGGCTCTCGTGATATGGGGAAAAAAAATAGAAAAAAATAAAAAAATAGGGTCAGACCCTATAGATGTAACTGGTATTGCGCAGGATTTTTGTTTGTCTTCAAGGCGTAGAAACAGGCGCATAGCAGGTGTCGTAACTGTTGCTGCAACGCGAAAAAGGAAAAAATGCTGAAACGAGAAAACTCGGCATAGGTATAGTATGGTTTCAAATAGCGTAATTAGAAATATCAAGGGGTCAGCCAGCTTGAAAATGATAGAAAATAGAAATCAAAGCTAATGATTTTTGATAGTCTTGAGTAGATCTGAAGGCTGATAACATTCAAGATATTTGGCGTTATTTATCATATTAAATATTCCCGGTACGGGAATATGCTATTATTAATTTAATGAGAGTTATCGCTAAATCAACATTACGAATTTTTTGGGAAAGTAGTCCTGAATATGTTGATGCAAAAGTTGCAATGACAGAATGGTATAACTATTCATTAAAAGCTGAATGGGCAACGCCCCATAAAATCAAGGATAACCTTAAAAGTGCAAGTATTCTAAAAAATAATCGTGTTGTATTTAACCTTTGTGGCAATAAATATCGTATTGTTACAAGAGTTGACTATCAATTTCAAATGATGTTGATTCGATTTGTTGGAACTCATGCGGAATATGACAAGATTAAGAATATTGAAGATATATAGGCAACAAAATGAAATTAAAACTCATCAAAAATGATAAACAGTTAAATGAAGCATTGGAAAGAGTCAATCAACTTTGGGGTGCTAAAAGTGATACTCCAGAACGTGATGAGCTGGAGGTTTTATCTTTACTCATTGAAAAGTATGAGGGTGAGTATTACTCGATTCCTGCTTCTGAACCGATTGAAGCCATAAAGTTTTTAATGGATCAAAATAATTTGACACGAAAAGATTTACAGCCATTTATTGGTAGTATGGGGCGTGTATCAGAAATACTTAATCGAAAAAGAGATTTGAGTCTTATTATGATAAAACGTTTACATCACGGTTTAAATATTCCTTATGAGTCGCTTATTATTTAACATGGCTCAAATATCAAGGGGTCAGCTAGCTTGATTTTTGGGTTTTATTAGGTTAGAACTTTAGTTCAATAATTTTGTTTCGTTCGGGGGTAAATATGTATCAAGAAAAGCTTACATGCTTTGAAAATATTGAGAACTTAGGGGGTAAGTCTTGGGAGCATGCTGTTACGCTTGATATTTTAAATAAAACCAATATTAAAGGTATTAGTCACCTGCCCACCCATGCTGGGATTATTTGATGAATTTATAAAGCCAGCTAAAAATCTAGGCTTGGAATTAGTTGCAGCTAAGAAAAAATGGGGTCAGACCCTATAAATGTAACTGGCAATAAATAACCCACCCATATTGCGCAGGATCTTTGTTTGTCTTCAAGGCGTAGCAATAGGCGCATAGCAGGCGTCGTAACTGTGCTGCATCGCGGAAGACGGACAAAAAGACTAGCAAGATGGGTGGGTTATTTGTTGCTAGTTGCCTTATATGGGAGCAATTTGTTACCTATGTTTTCAATTGTATGCGTTATTATCAGTAAAAAAGTTGAAGCTCATTTGAACGAATTAGGAGAAGTATGATGTCTACATTGTTTATTATTATTGCATTTATTGCTATTGCTTTGTTATACCCAGCTTTAAAGTCTCACTAAAATCAGCAGATGTGTAGATAAAAAATTGGGTCAGCCAACTTGATGCATAAATAGAAAGCTGATTACATAGCTGTTATATCATTTTTGTCCCTTTTCCTTTGTTCTTTATCCCATCAGTATACTTTTGACAGAGACTTATGCCCATATGCTTGCAAAGTCAAAAGTAATTTGGCACTTTCCCAAATCAAAATTACAACTTTGGTTGGTAGCATCCATCTCTTTTATAAACCTCCCATTTTGTAATTGATACACCTTTGCTACCTGTTCTTTTGGATCAATAATAATGTATATGTTTGACACCTTCTTCTTGATAGAGGCGAAATTTAGTATTTTGATCTTTTGTTGCGGTGGATTTGGAAAGGATCTCAAAAAATAAGTGTAGGGGCTTTGGAGAGATACTGTCCTTCGGGTTTTTCACAGACAACAAGATTGTCAGGTTGAACCGTTGAGCTATTATCAATTTTCCAATCAACAGGCAATAGTGCTTGGCAGTGCTCACACTGTTCAAGGGATTTAGCCAGTACAACGGCAATTTTATGACTGATTGTTTGGTGTTGTATATTGGGCGTAGGACTCATCGCATAAGGTATGCCATGAATCAATTCCCATTTTCCTTCCCATTGCGCATAATCATCATAGGTATAGGAAGGTAGCTCTTCTATTCGTAAGTGACTCATGTATTGCTCCAAAAATTATCTATCACTTCTTTCTAGTATAACGCATGTTTTGTTTACTGTACTGGATGATATTTACGGTATGTTCACGGATTTAAAAGTAAATCCTGTAGAAATAAGTAACTTTTATGACTGTGTTATAGTGTTAGTATTATTAGGGTCAGACTCGGACCCGAATGGCACTTACTTAAGCCGTAACTACTTGAAAATAATAAAAAAGTCAGGGTTGATGATAAACTGATTGCAACCTAACAAATAGCAATCACCAAGGAACCGGCCTTAATGTTCATTAATACCAAATTTTCTCACTTCCAGCAACAAAGAATTCAAATGTTTTGAAAATATAGAACACTAACAAATAACTTGCAAGAGTCCCTCGGTGGGACTATAGTTAAAAGCATGAGAATTATTGCACTTTCAACACTTAAAGAATTTTGGATTGATTCACCTGAACATATTGATGCTAAAGATTCAACGCTATCATGGTATCGCCATACTTTAAAAGCCGACTGGTCTAGTCCAGATAAAGTTAAATCTGACTTTAGAAATGCAAGTATTCTTAAAGATGGACGTGTTGTATTTAATATTAGTGGTAATAAATACCGCCTAATTGTTCAGATAAATTATGACTACAGAGTAATTTATATTCGGTTTATTGGAACACATAAACAATACGATAAAGTTGACGCTCAAAGTATTTAAACGGCAAATAAAATGTATATAAACCCAATTAAAACAGAAAATGATTATCGCAATACACTTCAAGAAATTGAAGGCTTAATGATGGCTAAGGCTGACTCTATTGAAGGTGATCGTCTGGATGTACTTGTAACTCTAGTTGAAGATTACGAGCGAAAGCATTACCCAATTGATTTTCCAGACCCAATTGAAGCAATCAAGTTTGCTATGGATCAACGTAGTTTAACCGTGAAAGACTTGGTGCCAATGATCGGACAAACTAACCGTGTCTACGAGATTCTAAATAGAAAAAGACAGCTTACACTACCTATGATAAAGAGGTTGCATAAAGATTTAGGCATTCCTGCTGAATCTTTATTGTCGAATTGAAGCGCATTAGAGAATTATTCTGAGTGCGATTAGCGGTTAGAATGAGGACGTTCAAAATTCTGTGTCAGTAAAATTAGCGCCTAACGCGCTTTGCTTGTTTGCCAGATAAAATACCTGTTGAACCTGCTCTTTCAGAGCAGAACCTACAGCCATTTTTATGGCTTGATGAGAGTCGGTACGATACTCAGATATCAAGTACACGATCCAACCGACCTTCAAAATAAATAGCTAATTGTGAAAAAATGGGGTCTAAAAAATGGGGTCAGACCCTATAAATAAAAGTAACTTTTTTAAAAAAACGCTGTTATCATTCTATTTCAATATAACTAATATTTGGGTTAATTAGTCATGAGAACAACAATTGATATTGATGAACAGTTATTAAATTACGTTAAACGAAAAGCAGCAGAAAATAATAGCTCATTGAAGAATATAATGGAGGATGCTCTTCGTGATTTTTTTTCAAAGCATACTGTGCATCGTAATGATATTAAGTTAGAAACTTTTTCTGGTAAGGGATTAAAGCCAGGAGTTGATTTGGATAATAATCAGAGTTTATATGACATTATGGATGGCTTATAATGTTTTTAATGGATGTAAATGTATTGGTGTAGCTTACCGAGAGGATGTGGCGAATCATTCAGTTTGTCATCAGTGGTTAGAGTCGGTTGTTAATTCTCAGGCAGTATTCGGGTATTCTGAAATTAGTGTTAAGTGGTTTTTTGCGCGTTGTGTCACATCCTAAAATTTTTGAAACTCCCTCTAGCATAATAAATGCATTGACTTTTGTTGACCAACTTAAAAATGCACCCAATGCAATTTGTATTGCTCCAGGGGCAATGCATTGGCAGATTTTTGATACCTGTATTCGACAAATTGAGGCTAAGGTGAATGATATTCCAGATGCTTATCATGCGGCTCTAGAATGGAGTTATGAATGGGTGACGATGGACAGCGTTTTAAGGGGTTAAAATACAGAAACCCCCTGAAATTATTAGCTTAGTTCCTTTATGCCAAGAAAACCTAGATTTTATTTACCAGGATTACCCGTACATGCGTTTCAACGAGGGCATAATAAACAGGCAGTTTTTTTATGACGAAGATTATCTGGTTTATTTGAGGCATTTGAAGGTAGCGGCAGATACTTTTGATTGTAAAATTCATGCTTATGTTTTGATGACTAATCATGTCCATATTTTGGTTACACCTAAAACTTCTGATGGTATTAGTTTATTATTTCAGGGGACTGGCCGGCATTATGTCCCATATATCAATAAAACATATGTGCGTCAAGTGAGTCTTTGGGAAGGGCGTCATAAGAGTAGTGTAATTGAAGCGGATAATTTTCTTTTGAGTTGCATGCGATATATTGAACTCAATCCTGTGCGAGCTAATATGGTTAGCCATCCAGCTGAGTATAAATGGTCAAGTTATGCTTGCAATGCACAAGGTGTTGATAATGCAATTATTAACCCACATGAATTATATTTATCACTCGCTGCTACTGCTAAAAATCAGCAACATGCTTATAGAACGTTATTTGATTTGTCTATAAACAATAATGAATTAGATTTAATTCGTTCTAGCTTACAGTCTGGTACACCTATCGGTAACGATAAATTATAATACCCCAACAAATTCAGACAACAGAACCAAGACATCTTATTCCAATTTAGTTACTATTTCTAAAAAACGGGAGCGGAAAAGTGAGCAAAAAAAGAACCACCTACAGTGCTGAATTTAAAAG
>JAKIVF010000121.1 GCA_021647145.1 Methylococcaceae bacterium
GATTCATGTGCGTCCTATTTGAGTTTTTAGATGATTTCAAGTCAACTTATATTATACTCTTTTAGGGCGCTATTTTCTTTGTTAATCAATGACTTGCTTTCTTATTTGAACTCCGAAACTTTAGTTAGTATCACTTAATTAGCCTTTTTGAATAGATAAACTCAGTAAGTCTTGATTAGTCATCAATTAATCTAACAAATCAGATAATGATTCGAGTAGAGCAGGTAAAACAACGCCTGCTTTACCTTTATAGTTGTAATGCGCCTTACTATCTAAAGGGGTTACATCTGTGTTAATTTGAACTATTTTAGCACCACGAACTGCTGCCATATCTGGAAGCTTTGCCGCTGGCCATACTAAGGATGATGTACCAATAGAAAAGATAACATCACAATTCAAGACTGCTTCCTCTGCCTGTTTCCATTGGTCTTCAGGTAAAGATTCTCCAAACCAGACTACACCAGGACGAACATATCCATTGCACTCTGCACAACGAGGCGGCTCTATCCGCTCATCTTTAACTATTGGTATTTGATGGTCCGTAGAAAAAACATAAGGTTCAGCGCAACTAAAACATCGAGGATTATGGAGGCTTCCATGTAGATGCTTCACTACTCTATTTCCAGCACGTTCATGTAAATCATCCACATTTTGAGTGATGACAGTTAATCGTTCAACATAATCACTTAATTCCACTATTGCAAAATGTCCTGCGTTTGGTTCTGCACTTAATACCTGATTACGCCTTGATTCATACCATCCCCAGACTAAAGATTTATCGGCTAGGTAGCCTTCAGGACTTGCTAACACTTGTGGATTGTATTGTTCCCATAGCCCTGTCTGGGCATCTCGAAAGGTGGGAATGCCACTTTCCGAAGACATACCAGCACCAGAAAAAACTACAACATGCTTTGCTCTTAGTAAGCCAATCAATAAATCTTCACTAAACACTTGATAATGCTTCCATTTGAATATACAGTAACTTAAAGCCTTGTTTAAGGTAGGTATTAACCCCAGGCAATTGCAGCCTGGCAGTCCTGCGTAAATCAAGGCTTTTTTTCTTTTAGTAAGCCTTATTCCCTTGGTAATAAATTAGTCATCATTTATAGATGATTGACTGTATTCATCCAAACCATGTTCCTTGATAAACTCATCAGTGAATTTGAGCTGGCCGCTATAGACCAACATTGTTCCACAAACCACATTTGTTTTGTCTGGTTTTTCTGTAAATAGTTCTTCGATCCAATATAGAGAACGTTCAACTCACGCTACTACACCAACTGAAGGCGCAGGGGCTTTAGGCATTATCCACATTGAAGGATTCATTAATTGTTTTGGTGGAGTAGTACTTAACTTAGCCATTGATTTCCCCTGAATGAAGTTAAGATGTATATCTAGAATTTGATAGTTATATCAGCTCAGCAAAACAGCCAGCAGGCTACAATTGCCTGCGAGTGTGCTTTAACCAAGCTGACTGTTTTATTATGCACCCATGAAATTAGACTGTAAATTATTTTAAATTAAACAGTGTTTTGTATAAACCCCATCCTTGCACTAATTTCGTTACCTTTATCCATCAATTCCTTACATTCCCTTTGAGCATTACACCCCTTGCAGTTTGAACAGTGTGACTCCGCTATCCGTTTTTCTACTTCCTCAAGCTGCTTTCGTAACTCTTCTTCAGTCAGGTGTGATAGTGATGTAATTTTTGGACTAAATTTCTCAAGTTTTTCAAGTCTACGTATCAGTGTAGTCATTTTATTTCTATCAAAAACAATTATTTTTTAAATCAACCATCAACTCTTTAAAAAAGCAATTTTTGAAAATAGTTCTGTATACTGCCCAACAAATTTATTGTCTATCTTGCCTTCAAAAACAGGATGATAGTCGTTACATTCAGCAAACCGTTTAACTGCTGATACATCAATATTTAGTTCTTTGCATACGGCTTCTAGTGCGGCATCCATCGAACTAATTTTGCTCATAAATAGTCTGACTGTCTTATCATAGCTATCATCTTCTAAAGAAAGTGCGATAAGAGTACTTAACTGACAAAGTGTTTTCCAATACGTTATCCCATAACACCCAGATAGACTACTAAGTCCAATCATCCGTTGCTGGTAATCTATATGTGGTGATGAATATGTTCTCATCTCAACTGAATCAAGTATTAAATCAGCTTCGTTTTCATCCTTTCTAATAGCAGCTTCAAATACCAATGCCGCTTGTTCATAAGGCGTTAGCTTGCTGTAAAGTTTATTGACCTGCTGTTGTTTCATTATCTAGCCTCTAGTTGCTTTTCAAGCCTGGCTAATCGCTGACTTATTTCTTCCAGTTCAACGAGTTTTGATTGGTCAGACAATGCTCTTATTAACTGCGCCCCAATATCGGGTGGAATACTCCCCTTCATTGTTGCATTGACTACATTGCCCCCCGTTTCAGGTAAGTTTTCACCAATGGGAATATTAACGGGTAATGCCTGGCTTTTTAGTGGTGGAACTATTCTATCCAGTAATATCTTTGCTGCTTGAATATCGCCTTCTTTAGCCTGTTTAACCAGTACTTTGACAATATCTTCAGCTTCTAAACTTATTGCTTTCCTAAGTTGTGTACTGGCTGTTTTTCCAGGCTCTCTACCTTTAATGTTACCACTCACACCTTTTTTGAAGGTGCCATCCATATTACGTGCTGTCATCCTGTTTATCTCCTGTATTATCAGGTTATCACTGCAAATTTGACTTCTCAAAAACATACATCGTGGAAAAAGGTTCTAAAGTAAACTTAGGATTTTAGGATTTGCCCTGCATCCTTTGTGTAGTATGGCTTTAGCATCCTAAAAAGTGATTTCAACTTTTAGTTATTTTTTAGGCCGTTTTTAGGTTTCCTAAAAGTCACCTAAATTTTAACTAAGTTTTAAAAACAAAAGTTAGGACTCAATGTCCTTGATATATATGGGCTGTAGCTTGAATCCTAAATTCCTAAAAGTTGTTTATAACCTTTTTCTCACACCTCTGTTTTTAAGGTTTATATTTCTTTACCATTTTGAAACAATCTTTGTTGTGATTGTCTTTTGTTCGTTTAATGCCCAACGCTTGTAATCGCTTGCCAAAATTATTTTTCCCTAACGCCCTATATCCATCATCATTACAAAAGTCCTTATAGTCGGCATATATATTTGATAAGTAGATAATACTTATTTCACTGGCTTCATATCCTGAGTCATCAAAAAATAAAGCGACACTATCGGTCTCTTTAATAAATTTAGCTTTGAATTTATGGCACTCTTGCGATATAAAAATATCTTCATTGGCTATAACACGTTCAGCCCCTTCAATTATCCAGTTAAGCACTCCAGCCTTATTACTTAATATTTTCTTATGCAGTGATTTATCCTGTTTATCATCGGCAATTGTTTTATCAAATGGAATAATTAAAATACGTCGATAGAATCCGTGAGTATGTTCAATATTTGCGTTATCCAGTCGATTGACATTAAATATAAGTTTTGCATAGTTTGACATGGTAAAAGGTTCACAGTAAGGTAAACGGGCTTCTACTGGCTCACCACTTGCCAAGGTTTTAAACAACCCTGCGTCAATATTAGTTAGCTTAATATCTGTGCCATAATTAACAATCTTATCTTTAATTTTTGCCCGATAATACCCGCTATTATCTGTTAAGCTTTCAAGTGAATAATGGCTTATATTTTCATCACCGATTAAACCGTTTATCACTTCAAATAAAACACTTTTACCATTTGCCCCTGTACCATATAAGAAAAATATCTTTTCTAGCTTTAAGCCTTTAACAAATAAATAACCGCAGGTTTCCTGCAATGTAAGCTGTGTTTCTTTATCAGGTAATACTTCATCCAGATACTTTTGAAAGATAGCGTTATGAGCTTTAGGGTTATAGTTAAAGGGTAGTTGGTGTGTTAAAAAATCTCGGTAATCAAATGGTTTAACTGTCACACCTTCACTATTTAAAACCAATGTGCCATTATTTAAGTTAATCATTGATTGCTGGGTGTAATGTTTATCTGTAAAGAACCCATCCTGTATGGCCTGGTCATAAAGCTGGACAATAAACTTACTATCCTTAGCTTTAATAGGTGGATAGCCCTGTTTTATAGCTACATCTTTAAGGAAGTTCTTTAACTCATCCTTATCTAAACTTATCCACATGCTGCCCGTGTAGATATAAAATAGTCCTGAGTCCAGTGCTAAATGCCAGTTATGACTTTTTGCTGACTTCATTAACTCGTCAATAATCGCTACTTTATAGTTACTTTGAGTTGGTGGATTTTCTCCACCATTAGAATTTTTCGTTGGCTCCCAACCTAATGCCATACATACGTCAACAAAATTTACTCGCTTGATTTTAACCAATAAATTATTAAGTGTATTTCGTTTTACTTCTGTTATTGATTTAGCTTTAATTAACTCTACATTGGGGGTTTCAGGAATAATAGCTGTATCATTATTCTTATCATGTGCACCATAAAAATCATCTACTTTATCCTCTAAACTCATCGTCTACACTCTCTTGCAATATCATCAATGGTTTGCTCTGCTTTGAGTACACGCTTTTGGTCTTCAGTAGTAAGAGCTTCTTTATTGATTAATTGACGAATAGCAATGCAAAGAATGATTGATTGATAAACCATTCGATCAAACAGTTCATACTTGTTGAATTTTGGTGGTTTACTCCCTTTTTTATAGGTCGGGTTGTCAGGCATTAAATCAGCTATTGATAAGTCAATGCTTGATACAATCGACTCCACGTCGCAACCAGCAAAACAATGGATTAAGATTTCCCCATCATCAGTTTGTTTAATTGCTAGTGAAGGGTTTTTATCATTATGGGCTGGACAACATGCGAGCCATTTACCATCCCCTGTTCGTCTTATTTTTTCAAGACGAGCTAATAGTTGGTCTATATTCATTAATAATATCCTTATAGATTACTTTCCTTCAGATACTATTCTGTTAAAATAGCTCTGCTGGTGAAATTTCATCTATTTTTATCTGTTAGTAGAGGGCAGTGCGCCAACACCGCCCAACTTTTGAAATTACTTAAGCCAATCTCTTACAATTGCTTTGTCTTCTAGGGTTAGTTGATATAACCCTGGATAACAAGCATTGCCATCACGGTCAAACCGTTCTACGCGCTCACAAGGTATTTCAAGTCCTCTGCATCGTAATCCACGGATTAATTCTGGAGAGTTACTACACCCTGCAATTCCATCAAGGTTTTCACGCATTTGAGAGTTATTCATTAATGCTCGAAGTGTACGAGTTTGACGAGGGTTTAGATTCCTTTTCATTAGGCAGCCTCTTCATTTTGTCTTTCAACACAGGCGAAGAATTCAGCTTCATCTACTAAAACGCGCCCACCAACTCGCTTAAATGCAGATTGAAAGCCATTTGTATTTTCGTTGAATATCAGGTGTCTTAAACCGCCAATTGGTGGCCATGGGTGGTAATCATTCCATTGTGTAACTGGAATCAATTTGGATGGTTTGTTTTGTGTATTAAGCATAGTTGCCTCTTTAATTCAGTTTTGATGAATCTCCGTTAGCTGTTGTTACTCACGGATTGGGCATAGCTTAAGTCCGGTTTTTTTCCCTGGTTTCCCGAATAAAGACTTAGGAAACTTAGCAGGGAAACTTAGCAGGGAATTTATATGGAATAATCGCTATATAAATGCTTGACAGTTTTATTTGGAGTGCTGATTTTTAAACTCTAGTACTTTGTTTTGAAATGTTTTCTTCCCCCATGAGCGTTTGCTAGACCCAACATTATGCTTCCATTCAACACAGACTTCATCATACCAACCATGATATTTGTGGACAGGGCAATTAACTCTTCCAACTATTGGTTTTATCGCATAGACGAGTCCTCTAGCATTGGGTTGTCCTTTTTCTATCCATAGGTCAAATAAAAATTTATTAATACTGCTTTTTCTATTGGTGGTATCTTTTTTATTTTCATTTCCTGTTTCATTTGAGTTGGTTTGCTCGTTACCCAAATCAAACAGTTTTTCGCTTTCATTTGAAGTATGACTAAAATGCTCAGGGTCTTTATCTATAGCTTCACTTTTCTTATCATCTAAACTGTTAGAATCATTTTTGGTTTTTGTTCTTACATTTAATATATTGGAAGTAATTAGCCAGCTAGGAACTTCAAATTCTTTAGAGATTGCCCATTTAATTAATTGTCCTCGATTAAATTTTGGTATGCCTGCGTATTCTTCACAATAAAGCGTTGATGGATTCAATTCTTTTAGAAAGTTTGCTTCTATTGACGAATCAGCAAGACTGGATAATTCAGAACAAAATGTATAAAAAGCCGATGGATAGTTACTGCGTATTGTACTTAAAGTATTTTTTTGTTGCGGCTCTTTTCCTTTTAATATAAATGCCAATTCAAAGATTGTTAAAGTATCATGCTGTTTCCAATATAACTGCCTCACCTCTGGTATTGCATCCCAATTTCTTTGTACGAAACTTTTTTCTATTTGGTGTTTTTGGGGGGGATTGTAAACAAGGTTTGATGAGACTGGTTCCTTCGAGAGTTTTTGTTTTAATTTAATTCTTTCTTCCATTCCATTTGAACTATCAGATAAATAATCAAGCCAAACAAATTTGTTGTTCCAAGTAAGCCAAGGATATTTGAGTTGTCCTGCATTTTTATATGCTTTTTTTACATTATCTCTATGAATAGAGTATCTGCATTCCTTTTCTAGCACATCCCAAAATTGAAAGTTATCATCACCAAAAGCATCATCAGCTTGCTGCTCTCTTTTCTTTAATGAATTGATTAAGTCTTTACTATCAATAGGCTTCCCATTAATAACTTTGTCATAAATAACGAGTTCATTTTTTTCAATTAGCTGATAAAAAGTTTGAATGGCATCATAGTTTCCACCAATTGCATCAGTAAGAATGAAATCAATAAAGTGTCGTATGGAAGTCGTTGGTGGTCCATTCTTTAAAATGCGAGCATATAATTTCTCTCTATCTTCTGAGTTATAAAGGGTTAGAGTGCTTTCTTTAGAAACAAAACCGCTAGACATTAGCTTTTCAATCCAATTATTTTTTTTACACCATTCAAATAATTCAGGGAATGTGCAAGAGAAGTCCAATTTAATATTATTTCCTGATATTTTTAGAGCTTCGAGTTCTTCCTCTGTAATAACTAATTGGTTACCATCTTTATCAACTGGAGGTCTTTCTCTAATTCCTTTTTCATCAATTTCGCAATTGTTACCCAAAAACCAAAAGTCACTTTTTTTCTTACAATCAAATATTTCTTTAAACTCCTCCAAACCAATCATGAAGCATCTCCAAATATTTTAGCGTTCATTGACTCAACTACACTCGATACGTGCCCGTCTGATAAATGAGCATAGCGTTTAACCATCTGCAAAGTTTTATGTCCTAAAACTTCTGCAATTTCAGCCAATGATGCGCCGTTCATAGCAAGATAACTAGCTGTGCAATGTCTTAGGTCATGCCATTTAAAATCTGTTATTTCTGCTTTATTCACTGCTGATTCAAAAGGCTTTCTTAAATCAATTGGCTTTGTGGGGTTCTTACCGGGGAAAAGTAAATCAGTATCAAGCCTTCTTACTTTGTTATGGTTCTGTAGTAATTCATGCGCATGACCAACAATAGCGACACGCCTTCTTTCACCGTTCTTGGTTTTATGAAGAATTAAATACCCTTCTTTAAGGTTTACATCAGGCCATTTAAGCCCCATGAGTTCACCTTGTCGCATGCCTGTTGATAGTGCCAGAATCACACACATATAAAGACAGTCATTGCTTGATTCGTTGCAAGCTTTTAACAGTCGGGCGCGTTCGTCATCATTCAGGAAACGAACCCGTCCACGGGGTAACTTAGGACTTTTAATTTTCTTAACTGGGTTTTCTTCTAACCACTCCCATTCATTAACAGCAACATTGAAAGCATGAGATAAATTTTTAATATACTTATCTACGGTAGCAGGGCTTTGGGTTAAGTTGTTACGTTGTTCAGTGATAGTCGAGGTTGATATATCAGCCAGAACCATAAAGCCAAAACCTTTAGCCCACCAATCAAGTTTGCTTTTGCGTTCTTTCTGCTCCTTTTCGTTGTAGTCTGGCAGAATCTCAGAGCAATACCGTTTTACTAAATCATTAAAAGTATGTTTTTTTGCTTCGGCTGTTTTAAAGTGCCGCCCTTCCCTTATTGCTGCTTCAGTATGCTGCGCCCATTTTTTTGCATCGGTTAGGCGTGTAAAGGTGGCGGTTTGAATCGGATAGCCTTTTAATCGGATTCTTACGCGGTAGGTTGTTTGGCCGTCATCGGCGGTATGTTTGTTAATTGATGCCATGTTTGCCCCCTTGGGGAAACAATCGGCTTTTGATATGCTTATATGTAGCCATTGCTTTAACTCCGTTATAGTTAAAAAAGTGGTTAGGGTTCTGGTGGTGTTGGTAGCACCGCCTTAACCCGTTAACTAGATATTACAACAAAGCACGAAAAACAGCAACACCGCATCATCAATGCGTTTAATTATTATACTTTCACCTTTAATATCATTGATTTGTTTATTTATTACCCTTAATTTGTCCACTGTTTGTCCATTGACTATGTAAAAACACCCATTTTAGGAAATTTACACGTTTTGAATTTAGCGGTTTTAGCTGGTACTGGGTACAGGTGTTTCTAGAGTAAAAAAGAAAGGTTTTGTTGTGATTTGTTGCTGGTTAGTGGACAACCAGTGGACAATAGACATAAAAAAACCAGCGTGAAAGCTGGCTTAATTATTAGAAAACTTAATGTCTTCAATGATTTATAATGGTGGGTCGCGACGGATTCGAACCGTCGACCATCGCATTAAAAGTGCGGTGCTCTACCAACTGAGCTAGCGACCCAACAAAGAATTACTATTATAAAGTTTTTTTTTTGTTTGGCAAGTAATTTATTCAAGTAAAAATCATACTTTCTGTTCCAAATCTATCTCTATTAAACAGCAATTCCAACTTGTAACGACTCGAACCAATCTAGAAAACGTTTTACATCATCACCTTTAAACATTCTGCCATGTTGTGGTGCTAATATATCGATATCCAGCTCTCTTACTCTATCAATCCAGACTCTTTTAGCCTGATTTGAAGGCATCCATCGTTGATGAAAAAAACGCATCTTTTCAACATGTGTATCAAAATTATCTACAAAGATAGGAGCACCCGGCTCTTCCAATGCTGCGCCAATATCACCCGACATTAAAATTTTTGCCTGTGGATCGTAAATATTAAAATTAGCCGAAGAATGCATATAATGTGCAGGTATGACCTGTAAAGTTATTTCATCCAAATCTATGCTTCCACCACCATCACCTATCGCAACGTATTCGATACTTTCGCAACCAAAATGCCTAATAAAACCTTCCCATAATGCCGAAGCATGTAATTTTGCATTGGGTAATGCCTGATCCCACAGACCTAGAGATGAAATAATGTCAGGATCCTGATGCGATGCAAATAAATCAGTAATCTGATCAACTGGCGTATAATGCAACACTGCTGCCAGCATAGGCGCAAACAATTCAACACCACCTGGATCTATTAACAAACAACGATTTGCAGTTCTAACCATATATTGATTAGTATCGATTATTTTGTCAGGCTTATTGACATCCCGGCCAAACATAACCCACTGGTACGATCCTTCGTAAATATTGGTCATTTTCATTTAAAACAGGCCTCTTTAGTAAGTAATTGTATAGTTTCACCACGTTATACCTGATGATTAAAAAATAAAGGACAGCCCTGATAACATATTAAAACTTTCACCACAAAGGAATTAATATGAGCCAGAGCTATCACACGAATGCAAAAACGAATT
>JAKIVF010000005.1 GCA_021647145.1 Methylococcaceae bacterium
AATGCAATATGATGGCAATATTTCAGCTGCAGCACGAGCTTTAAAAATGCACAGAAGAACCTTACAAAGGAAGCTAGATAAGCGCCCAGTTAAGGAATGAGAAGTTCAAACACCGCCCAAGCATAACTGGCAGTGATGCAGTAAGTAGACCCTGAAAAAGAATAAGAATTAACTAACGCCCCTTTTTTCTTTCTTAAACTTTATTTTAGCTTCATCCCAAAAAGCATCTAATTCTTGTAACTTACATTCACGTAAACTACGTCCAGCTTCATCAACTTTCTGTTCAATATAATTGAAGCGTTTACTAAATTTTCTAGTCGCTTCTTTGAGTGCTATTTCAGGATTTACTTTTAGGTGTCGAGCCAAATTAACCACAACCAATAACAAGTCACCAATTTCTTCTTGAATATGAGGCTGATCACCCTCTACCCATGCTTCTTTAACTTCCTCCAACTCCTCTAGCACTTTATCAAAAACCGGCTCTTCATCAGGCCAATCAAAACCATGATTTGCCGCCTTATCCTGAATTTTTTCACATTGAACTAAAGCAGGAAGATTGATAGCAACCCCAGATAAAACACTTTCCGTTTGATTTTCAGGCTTATTTTTAGCTTTTCTTTCCTTTATCTTTGCGTCATCCCATGCTTGCTGGCGTTCTTCATCACTATTGTAAATAGCATCGCCATAAACATGAGGATGCCTATGAATTAATTTTTCTGCTATAGCCTCAGCTACCTGTTCAAAATTAAACAAGCCTTGTTCTTCCGCTATTTGAGAATGAAAAACTACTTGTAACAAAAGGTCACCTAATTCCTCTTTTAAATCATCTAGATCATTTCTTTCAATCGCATCGGCCACCTCATAGGCTTCCTCAATAGTGTAAGGAATAAGGCTATAAAAGTCCTGTTTCAAATCCCATGGGCAACCTTTTTCTGGATGGCGTAAATGCGCCATGATAGACAATAACTTTTCTGTTTTAGATAAACTCAAAATTTTAAACGATTATACAACTTAGGAATGAGAATTTACATTTCAATTTAAAAGGAGCTCCCAAAACAATCAGCATACCGACCTTTAAAAGTTTCCATAGTGAAGCTGTGATTTTGAGTGCCATGATGCTCTATTTTTATAGACCCTAAAAGGGATGCAATTCGACCTGTTGTTTCCCAGTCCAACTCATTCATAATGCCATATATAAGACCCGCTCGATAGGCATCACCGCACCCTGTCGGATCAGATAATTGTTTTGCTTTTGCTGAAGGGATTTCGATACATTTTCCATCAGTATAAACACTAGACCCCTCTCCCCCCTTTGTTACAATGAGTGCTTCAACTCGTTCTGCTAATTGCTTCAAGGTCAACCCCGTACGCTCTTGCATTAATTCTGATTCATAATCATTAAATGTTGCATAAGTCGCTAAATTTATTAGCTCTAATAACTCGTCACCATTAAACATCGGCATCCCCTGTCCCGGATCAAAAATAAAAGGGATACCCTGCTCAGCAAATTCTCTTGCATGTAATTGCATCCCTTCTTTTCCATCTGGAGAAACAATTCCAAGACTAAACTCCAAATCATCAGGTATCGAATTTTCATGTGATGAGTTCATTGCGCCAGGGTGGAATGCAGTTATCTGATTATCATCTTCATCTGTTGTAATATATGCTTGTCCTGTATAGTGATCATCACAGGTTTTGATATATTCAGTCGATATTTGACAATGATTTAGCCACTGGGCATAGGGTTCAAAATCATGTCCTACTGAAGCCATAATGTTTGGGGACTCACCTAACAACTTTAAATTATAAGCAATATTTCCAGCACAACCTCCAAACTCTCGTCGAATCACGGGCACTAAGAAAGAAACATTTAACATGTGGACTTTTTCTGGCAATATATGATTTTTAAATTTATCATGAAACACCATAATGGTATCGTAAGCCATTGACCCACAAATTAAAGCACTCATTTTTTCTCCTCTATTAAACTATACTAAAATAAAATAAATATCCACGTTGCTACTGCTAGCATAATTGTCAACATAACCGCTGCCGACCCAATATCTTTAGCTCTTCCAGCCAGCTCATGGTATTCAACACCCACTCTATCAACAATTGCCTCAATAGCAGAATTTAATAACTCAACAATCAGAATAAGTACAATCGATGCAATCAATAATACTATTTCTAATTTATTCTTTCCTAACCATGCCGCTAATGGTATAGAAACTAAAAAAACCAAGACCTCTTGTCTAAAAGCTTCCTCATGTGTCCATGCCGCCTTATATCCTGCAAAAGAAAACAAAATGGCATTGACAAACCGCTTTAATCCTTTTTCGTTATAATAGCTCACACCAACAACCCTCTATAGTATATGGCCATTCTACTCGTCTATCATTTTCTGATACTCAGCAGCATCCATTAAAAGATCTAATTCGCTCAGTGTATCGGCTTTAATACAAAACAACCATGTTTCATAAGCATTATCATTGACTTGTTCTGGTGCATCTAACACCGTTTCATTGACAGAAACAACAGTTCCAGTTACTGGGCTGTATAAATCGGAGGCTGTTTTTACTGATTCAACAACGGCACATTGACTACCAATCTGTAACTGTTTGCCAATTTCTGGTAGCTCTATATAAACTAAATCCCCTAATTCTTCTTGGGCAAAATCTGTGATACCAACACGAACAATATTGTCGTCCTCCAATTTTGACCATTCATGAGATTTAGCATATTTTAGATTTTCAGGCATTATATTCATTTACTTTTTCTCAACATCTAATTTTGGTTAAAATAGGGCGAAAGATTATACTTCGCGATCAGAAGCATAAAAGGGATCTCTATTCATCAATTGAATAGAGGTACTCAAATTCAACCACCCTATGATCAATTATTTTTATGATTCACTTTTGTATTACTTTCTTGGTTTTTTTAATTTCTACTTACCCAATCATTATTAATGCCTCAGAAACAAATGCTAATGATAACAGTCAAGAGTCTTTAGAATTTATAAATGATCACCCAATTCTTTATATCACTGAAGAAACACAGAAAATTTCTGGGTTAAAAACACTCAAAGCCATAGAAGTTGATTTTAATCCTGAAATCATTTCCTATGGAAAAGCGATCAGTATAAGCCCTCTACTCAAAATTAGAAATAACTACTTTTCTTCACTTATTTTACAAAATGACTTAAAAGTACGTCTATCTCAAATGAATAAAAATATTTCACGTTCACGAGAATTGCATCAAAATGAAATTGTCTCAACAAGAAAACTGCAAAAGCAATTGTCTCAATGGCATTCTGAAAAAGCCCTTTATGATAAAAACACCTATCAGACCCAGCTAATGCTTACCACAAGTAAATTAAAATGGGGTGAGCTATTAACAAAATGGGCGACTAAAAAAAAATCACCTCATTTTGATAGGTTAATAAGTGGAAAATCTACTTTATTAAAAATCACAATGCCTGCTAATAAAATATTACCTCCTGAAATTAATACAATTCACATCAGTCCCTCGGGAAACAGAAACTCAGCAGTTAAAGCGATATTTATTAATACCTTAGCATCTATAGATAATTTTTCCCAAGGACATCAATATATTTTCTTAAGTAACAACTCTCATATTAAAACTGGGATGAATTTTACCGCATGGTTACCTCAGAAAAAGCAAAATCAAAAGGGGGTTATTATTCCTGACTCGTCTCTTGTCTGGCACCTTGGACAATCTTTTGTTTTCATAAAAACTGATGAGGAACACTTTGAACATCGAAATATTTCCCATCCTATAAAAACTATCAATGGCTATTATATTGGTAATCAGATCAATAAAGGAGAAAGCATTGTCACTAAGGGAGCTCAAATGCTTTTGTCTTATGAATTTAAATCAGAAATTCCAGGTGATGATGACGACTAAAAGAGACTAGGGTTTTAAGCTTTTTCTACTGGCGTGAATTTTTTTATAAACGCTTCAACTTTCTCTACCGAAAGTGGCTTGCTAAATAAATATCCTTGAGCATAATCACACTTGTTTTTAAGTAGAAATTTTACTTGTTCTTCAGTTTCCACACCCTCCGCAATAACTTCCATATTCATATTATGAGCCATTGCAATAACAGCCTGCACTATACTTGCATCATCTAAATTATTTGTAACATTAGCAATGAAAGATTTATCAATTTTCAGTTTATCAATCGGTAGTTTTTTTAAATATTCAAAAGAAGAATATCCCGTCCCAAAGTCATCAATTGCTATAGAAACACCCACTGCTTTCAATTCTTCCATCACCTCAACAACAAGATTTATATCCTGAATTATCATACTTTCAGTAATTTCCAGTTGCAATAAATTTCCATCAATATTATGTAGTTCTATCTCTTCAATTATCATGCTAACCAAGTCTTTCTGTGCAAACTGGCGTGCAGAAATATTAATCGCTATTTTAATTAATGGTAGCTCCTTATCTTTCCATAGCTTAAGTTGTTGACAGACTTCTTTTACTATCCATTGCCCCATAGGCACTATCAAACCAGATTCTTCTGCCAAAAATATAAATTGATCAGGACTAAGTATTCCTTTTTTTGAATGTTTCCATCTAATTAAAGCCTCCATCCCCGACATTCGGCTACTGGAAAGACTAACCTGAGGCTGAAAAAAAACCTCAAATTCATTATTTTTTAATGCCTGTCGCAACTCGGTTTCTAATAACAATCTTTCTTTGGCTTCAGTTTCAAGACTTTGAGAATAAAAACAGAAATTATTACGGCCACTCTCCTTAACGTTATACATTGCCGCATCCGCTTTTTCTAACAAAATATTAACATCTTCACCATCATCTGGAAACAAGCTAATACCAATACTAGGGGTCACAAATACTTGCTGATTGTTGAGTGTGTATGGCTGAGACAAGCTATATTTAATTTTTTCTACTACATAAGATACATCAGATGAAGACCCCATTTTATCCAACATGATAATAAACTCATCTCCCCCCCAGCGTGAAATCGTATCTGAATCTCTAGCCCAATTACTCAACCGGTTAGCAACTTCCTGTAATAAAAAATCACCACTGGTATGCCCCATCGCATCATTAATCTTTTTAAAACCATCCAGATCAATAAATAAAACAGCAAACCCCATACTTTCACGAGTTGCATTCTTAATTGCTTGCTCCATTAATCCCTGTAGTAAAGACCGGTTAGGTAACCCAGTTAAGGCATCATGCGCAGCTGTAAAAGCATTTTGTCTGCTTATATTATTTATTTCTGTTAAATCACTCAGGGCAAAAACAGTCCCATCCAGCAAACCACTTTCTTCATAAACCAATTGGCTAGAAAAACGAACAGCATATTCTTCATCATATCGGTTCTTAATAAGCTGAACCTCTACACTTGTCTCTTTGTCATTGTTAGCTAATGCTTTACTACCCACAAACGTCTGCTCATCTTGCTCTATAATGTCATAAAGTTCCGAAAATGGAGATGATTTAACTTCCGAAAGAGTACATGCAAACATTTTCTCAGCAGCAGGGTTCATATATTCAACTTCTCCTTTCTTATTTGTCACAATAACCGATTCCTCTATTGCCTTCAGAATTGCACTTGCATTTTCATGCTCCTTGAATAAGGAGAGATTTAATTGTTTCAATTTCCGCAAACTCCACAGCGGATAGCTAAGTATAAGACAAAGTAGTGTAGATAAAGGTGCAAACCAAAGCTGAAAAACACTAAGTAAAAGAAAACTACTTATACATGTGAGAACTAAAAAACCTAGTGTCAAAACTAGTGTCATTCCTAGCTTACAGAGCCTATAAGTCAACACGGGAATAACAATCAACAACAGGGATATTAACCAATATCCAGGCCACTTTAAAGGAACGATAACTGCCTCTGTGTAAAGGACATTCAAAGCATTTGCATGGAATTCTACTCCCGACATTAAACGGGATTCTCTTGCTCCTGGTGTTGCGAGGCTAGCCCCTAATCCAGGGGCAGTCACACCCACTAAGACCACTTTCCCTTTTAATCGTTGACGAACTTTTGCATCCAGCAACACGTCTGCATATGAAACCACCTGAAACTGACCGGGAGGATTAGAAAAAGCAACAAATATTCTATTTTCCTTCTCAAATTTAAGAGCTTTTGAATCTCCTACTGTCTTTCGATAGAGAGCTATTGCCATTGATGGAAGCATCTCTCCATTATTAAGCATGATGTTTAAATCAAACTGTCGGATAACACCTTGATCATCAAAAACCATATTTACATGCGACAATATAGCCGCATCCATTATGTGCTCTAAGGTTTTTGTATTGACAATACTATCTTCCTCTATATTGGTTAAAACAGGTAAAACAACTCGTCCATTCCTTTTAATAGCTTCTAAAAGTTGCTTATCATCATTTGGCTTCAAAAGATCAGGTTCCATAAATAAAATATCAAACCCTATTGCTGCTACATCAGTTTTTGTGAGTTGATCTAAAAAACGTGCATGAACAGCACGTGACCACGGCCAACGACCAAGCTTTTGAAGACTATTATCATCTATCGCCACGATGACGATATTATCATCCACAGGAACTTTTATTAATGATGATTCAAAATCGTAAATCAGGTTATCCCACTGCTGTAGAACTTTAGATTGATGCAAAAATATTGACAAACCAACCAGCAAAACAGCCAAGCCTAAATCAAAAAACAGTTGATTTATCCTCGAAGACTTAACCCTTCTTAAACCTTTCATTAAAGTGCTATTAATACCAGCAATGGTAGCAAAGTTAACAACCAATAATAATCGTAAGGTACGTTTAAGCTTTGCGGTTTAGAAAATGGCCCAATAAATCCATCTGAATCGATTGTTCTTATCCGAATGAAATATTCTCCCCCCGAAGGTCTTGGGATTTTCAATCTAGGCTCCTTTATCTGCTTATCGACTAACAATTCACTAAAAGATTCATCTTCTGCTATTTGAAAATGATAGGTTTGACCCGGTAATCCAGTTCGTGAACGAATAACCAAAGAATCATCCGAAATATCTGGTGCTTCTATATCTGGCGCAGGTTTTATACGACGAAACATTTGTCCCTCACTAAAAGGTCCATCCCCTTCTTGATCAGTAGCAGCTACTCGCCAAAAGTATTTCCCTACTTTCATTTTGTCATCTATAACAAGTTCCGACTGATCAACGTCTTGTCTATCAACCAATAAATTATCAAAATTATGATCTTTAGCAATTTGAAAGTGATATTTTTTAATACTTTTTTGCTTTGCCCAGCTAAATTCAACATTTTCGTCTATTAAAAAACCTTGGCCTACATTAGGTAATGATAAAAAAGGAGATTCCGGTTGCGCATTAATTGAGAATTCAAGCTGCGAATTAAGCCCCTCTAACTGCTGTATATCAATAGCTCGAACACGAATATGATAGTCACCATCTGGCAAATCTGGACCCCGAATAGCCGATGAATCAATCCTTTTGTCAAATATTAGATCCTGAAACTTTGAAGTTTTAGCGATTTGAACCCGATAACCTTGTCCTTGTTCAAGAGTAGGCATAGTAAACTGAATAGGGACTTGGTTAAACGTTTTAGATATTTGACTTACATCTGGCGCAGGCAATAATTTTACAGGCGGTTTTGGTTCTTGTCCTTTTACTGATACAGATCCAAAACCAGTGGTAATGGAACTGCTGAGTTTTATTCCTTTTACATCGACTTTACCCTCGACGACTTCTGTTCGAGACTCATCTTTACCTTGCTCTGCACTTACCCTATAATCAGTCCCCCTAACTGATGTCACAGTCGCTCTTGTTTTAACCTTAAATCTCCTTAATTCACTCTTATTAGGAACAACCTGGGTTTCCATCCTGCCCGCTTCGAGTGATAATTGAGAGTCTGACAAGCCTGTATTCTCAAAAACGGATAAATAATCTATTTTCAATCGACTGTTTTCCTGTAAAAGAATTTTGGTTCCATCTAAAAATGCCAGAACCAGAGAACTATCTTCCCCGGTTACAACCGTATCTCCTTGAAGAACAATTGCTCTGGCTTTTAATGGACTTGGCTTATCACCGTTCTCGTCTATAATTTGTGCTGTTCCTCGTAAATTTTGTACCTGAAGTAGCGAAGGAAACTGTCTTATCCATTTTTCTGGGATTCTAATTTTCATTCCTTGCTGGAGATGCATAGGGTTAACTATCTTATTTAAGGTCTGAACACGTGTCACGAAAGAACTATCAATTAAATAATCGCTCGTAATATCCCATAAATTATCGCCTTCCTCCACCGTATAAACCCAGTCTTTTGCATGGACAGAGAAAATACCACTAATCAGCGTTAAAATGAGTAAAAGCTTATGAATATTCATACACATATATTATTATTTTAGTCGTCCGTACATTTTAGCACCTTGTTGTATATTCTCGTTCAATCTTAAAATTACATTTTCTCTTTCCGCTCAACAACTAAGGCCGATAAATAAAAAAATTTAACAGTTCTTATGTGTTTTAGTATAGGAAAGTTGTCGAAATTTTTTCTTACAAGTTCCTTTGCTCATAGAATATTTTTATCTGTAAAGATAATTTAAAAACACTCTTTACATTAATGTTATCTATACTTCATGCGGTCATGGGAGCAGATTTTAAAACTCCCCCTATGCTAGCAAAAAATCATCATACAAAATAAAGACATAACAAAAGCTGAATGGCTGCTTATAATTATAAATTTGTACTATAAACCAAAATAAATTAGTTGAGAACGGAATTATTTAGGATAAACTGTTATCCTTACCAATTTGGATATAAAGAGGTTGATTTATCTTCTTCGTTTTTCTATCCTAACAATGCTTTGTTAACTATATAACCAAAGGACACCCTTAATTAATTGATAAATGGAACAATTGAGTCCAAAATTAATAGAGGTGCCCTAAAAACTAATTACGCTAACACCACTAAAATAGAGGACAAAATGAAAGTATTTATAAAACCAATAATTGCTAGCACACTGCTTATTGCAGCTTCATCTGTTTATGCTCAGGGCTATTCAGACCAACAAGTCAAAAAATCAATTAATATTATGGATGATAATAAGGATAATAAAGTTGAATTCCAAGAGTATTTTGAAGAAACTTTTACTGACAATAATGATTCCTTTGATGTAAATCGCGATGGATATATCACTTCAGGTGAAATTGTTTTAGAAATAAAAGAAGACCTTCGTCAATCAGTTAAAGAAATGCGTAAACAAGGTGTCTCAGAAAAAAACATTAGTAAGACGATAGCAAGCGAGTTAAAAATGGCAAATAAAGAAGCTGAAGCCTTGATTAAAAAAATGGATACTGATGGAGATAAGTTAGTTGAACCTGAAGAAATTGATGCATACAAACGTAAACAGTTTGATAAGCTGGACACAAACCAGGATGGTTTTATTTCAAGCGCAGACATGAGTAAAAGCAACTCTAAACCAAGTAAAGGGTACAGTGTAATACCTTATGACCCTTCTTAACAACTGAACTAAATTTACAACTCCAAATAAAAACCGGCAAAATACTGCCGGTTTTTTAAATAATCAGTCCAGCATTTTCTCTAAATACTCACAGTACGCTTTTATTATCTTAATCCGTGCAAATTTTTTATCGTTCCCTTCAACCATAAGCCAAGGATTTTTCTGCGTACTAGTCCGAGTCACCATTTCATTTACCGCAACATTATATTCCGCCCATTTATCACGGTTTCTATAGTCTTCCTCAGTGATTTTATATTTTTTATAACTTATTTTTTCGCGTTCTTTAAAACGTTTTAATTGCTCATCTTGGTCAATATGTAACCAGAATTTTAATAAAATAATTCCATGGTCATCTAGTGCCTCTTCAAAATTAACTATTTCTGCATAAGCTCGTTGCCACTCATTGTTAGAAGCGAAACCTTCGACACGTTCGACCAAAACCCTCCCATACCAACTTCTATCATAAATAGTTACCTGTCCTGCTCTAGGAAAATGTCGCCAAAAACGCCAAAGATAATGGTGCTGTCTTTCTTCGTCAGTCGGTGCAGCAATAGGAATAACCCGATAACTCCTAGCATCTATTGCATGGGTTAATCGTCTAATCGCACCACCTTTCCCACCAGCATCCCAGCCTTCAAAAACCAAAATACTGGATAGTTTTTTTTCATGTGCATGTCGCGCTAATTTATTTAATTTAGCTTGATATTTAGATAATAATAAGACATATTTTTTTTTATCCAGCCTTAACGACAAGTCAAGTGACTCAAGCAATTTTTGTTGAAAATAATAAGTTTTATCAGAAACTAAGTCTTCTGACTGGCTAGGCTTTTTAATTTGTCTTTTTTCTAAGTGCTGCTCAATACGACTTAAAATATGCTGGCCAATGGTTAAACTGCTATAACGAATATCAAAACCATCAATAATAAGCCAAGGAGAGTGTTTCGTACTTGTTTCTGCTAATACATTTTCTGCAACTGAAATAAATTTGTTATAAAATTTTAGATGTTTTTTATCTTTTTTTGTCACTTTCCATCGAGTATCAGGATTTTTTTCCAGTTTTTTTATCCGTTTTTTCTGTACACTTTTTTTAAGGTGTAACCAACATTTGATAATTAATACTCCATCATCAATTAGCTCCTGCTCCAATTGGCAAATATGCTTTAAATCTAACATTAATTTGCCATCATTGATCTTGTCATAAACTCGTCGAGAAATTGGATTGCTATACCAAGAGCCTGCATAAACTGCTATAGCTCCTTTTGCTGGTAAGGTACGCCAATACCGCCAAAATTTTGGTCGTTCTTTTTCTTCATCAGAAGGTTTACTGAAAGCAATCGTCCTCATATATCGAGAATCCATCCACTCATTGAGTAAATTAATCACATCCCCTTTCCCACTACTATCAACTCCCGAGATTAAAATAATAACCGGAAAATCACTCCTTTTCACTTTCTGTTGAGAAAGCAATAACCGTGTTCTTAGTTCAGGAAGTAATCGCTCATAATCTGTTTCGCAAATAGCGTGTCCTAACTCTGCAATTTCAAACATATACGGTAGCGTCTCCTCTATTAATTCAGAAAAAATATAACACAAATAATAAAACTAATTCTGATCATTATTACATCCAAATAGTTAAAGAAACCCTACCTTTAAATAAAATTTTACAATAGTTTTGACCAAAGCCCTCATTTATGTTTAAAATAGCAACGTCGAATTCAAAACTATAATTCATATCGACATGTAACTTAGCAAAATCAAGTTATATACCCTTTGTTATTATAAGAGGGTTCTTAACAATTAACATAATGAGGAATTTTATAATGGCTGAAAAAGAAGAAAACAGTAATTTCGTAAAAATCTTTGCTGGTGTATCAATCGCAGCGATCGTTTTAGTATTAGTACTTAAAGATCGTGAGACTGATCATTTAGAACTTGCAGGTGCAGGCTCAACACTTGAAGGAAATGCTGCTGCTCTTAGTGATGCAAAAAGATTCGAAAACAACTTCGAATAAGATTTCATAGGCCTTTCATTAAATAACTTTAATGAAAGGCCTTTAAATATCTTCGAAGATATTTATAAAGCCTTCAAAATTTATTCACAGCCGCCCTCCCTCATCTTTAAAATTTCTTACAATATAATTAGGAATATTCCATTTTATTCTGTAAGCTTATCTTCATTGTTTTAAGCACCCATAATAATTTATATTTTTATAATTAATAACTTTATAAGGAATCATCATGAAAAAAATAAATAAAACACCTTTAGCTATCGCAGTAGGCGGTACATTATTATCTAGCCTTGCATCAACTGCTGTATTAGCTGGAAGCAATTCATCAGTAGATGAAAATCCTTTCGAAATCTCTGAATTGTCGTCTGGATATATGTTAACAGCAAAATCTGATTCAGACGAAAAGGGTTCAAAAAAAATGAAGGATGGATCATGTGGTGAAGGAAAGTGTGGCTCTTCAATGATGAAAGGCTCTGAAGAAAAAACAGCTGAAGGAAAGTGTGCTGGAGATAAACCTATGCCGTCAATGAAAAAATCTGGTAAAAAAGATACTGAAGGAAAGTGTGGTTCTATGTAACACAGGAACAAAGAATGGCTATAGATAGAGTATGCTAACAAATAGCTTCATTATAAAATGCTAGTTTAATATAGAATTTAAAAACCATATAAATCTAGCATTTTCATGAAAATTACTTACTAAAGTTTTGATCACTTTTTCCCAAATTATTATTTAGAACTTTCCCTGCCTAATAAAGTCAAAGCACTGAGTTGTTAATAAAATAGGAAATACTTTATGAGATGGTTTATAATTTTTCTATACCTATTTTTGACGGCCTGCTCAGGCTTACCTAACCCCATGCGGAGTGAACCATACTCTCATATTAATTTTGACGAAGTTAAAAAAAATATTTCTGCTTATAAAGGTATGCCTTTCCGCTGGGGAGGTGTCATTATTAATATAACAAATGAAGAAAACACAAGCCAAGCCCAACTACTATTTTACCCTCTAAATAGATATGGTAGGCCTAGAGTAGCTAGAGAAGCAAAAGGACGATTTGCTATTGCTAGAACCAAATTTTTAGACCCGGCTATTTTTAAAGAAGGAACTGAAGTTACTGTCACAGGTATCTTAACTAAAGAAGTTAACCAAAAAATAGGAAAAAGAGTCTTAATTCTTCCTCAATTAGATATTAATCACATTCATATATGGCCTAAACGACAGGATCATAACGACAGGTTTTACCCCTACCCTTATTACTATTACTACCCCTCCAGATATTATCAACACAATTACTTTCACTATGCTTTTTAACAAAACCTTAGTTATAAAAACACCCTTAATACGGTAAAAAATTAGAACAAGCTTCCTAATTTTTTACATTTCTAAAGCCCCCCACAAATCATATTCGTCTGCTTCCTCTAATCTCACATCAACAAAATCACCTACTTTTAGATGAGTTGCCCCATCAATAAATATCTGTCCGTCAATTTCTGGCGCATCTGATTTACTTCTTGCTACAGCACCCTCATTCACAACCTCATCAATCAATACAGTTTCTATTTTACCCACTCTTTTTAGTAATCTTGCTGCACTAATTTCAATTTGGTGAGCCATAAATCTAGCAACACGCTCTTGTTTTACTTCTTCTGGCACCTCATTTGGCAATTCATTTGCTGCCGCGCCCTTTACAGGTGAATATGCAAAACATCCCACTCTATCTAATTGAGCCTCTGTTAAAAACTGCAATAACTCTTCAAACTCTTGATCCGTTTCACCTGGAAAACCTGCAATAAAAGTACTACGTATGGTTATATCAGGGCAAATCTTCCTCCAGGCCAGAATACGCTCCAAATTATTTTCTGCCGCAGCCGGTCTTTTCATTAATTTAAGAATTCGATGATTAGCATGCTGAAAAGGAATATCCAGATAAGGCAATACTTTTCCTTCTGCCATAAGCGGAATTACATTATCAACATGAGGGTATGGATAAACATAATGCATTCTTATCCAAACACCTAAATCGCCTAATGCATTAGCCAAATCATAAAATCTTGTATCGATATCTTGTCCATTCCATTCTCTCTTTTGGTATTTCAAATCTAATCCATAAGCACTAGTATCTTGAGAAACAATGAGTAACTCTTTTACACCTGCCTTAGCAAGATGCTCTGCTTCAAATAAAACATCATCTACAAGACGACTCACTAAATCTCCACGCATAGAAGGAATAATACAAAAACTACAGCGATGATTACAGCCTTCCGATATTTTTAAATAAGCATAGTGTTTAGGCGTTAATTTAATACCTTGAGGAGGCACAAGGTCTGTAAATGGGTTATGTACAGGCGGTAAATGCTGATGGATAGCAGCCACCACCTCATCAGCCGCATGTGCCCCTGTAATACTTAATACTTGTGGATGCCGATCTCTAATCTCTTCCTCACGCGCTCCCAGACAGCCAGTAACAATGACTTTTCCATTTTCTGCTAACGCCTCGCCAATACTATCTAACGACTCTTCTACTGCTGCATCAATAAATCCACAGGTATTAACTACAACAAGGTCGGCATCCTGATAGGTTGGGGAAACCTCATACCCTTCTGTGCGTAATTTGGTAATAATTTGTTCACTATCTACCAATGCCTTAGGACACCCCAGACTTATAAAACCAACACGAGGAATAGTCATTTTATTTGTTCTTTAACTTTAATTAACATACATGTCACTCAAAAAAATTAAGGTGCATTAGCTATAATAATGGCGCGTTTAGGAGCAGGCAGTCCTTCACAAGTAAGGCTTATATTATCTGGATCAAGAAAATCTTTTAAAGAATGAAACCGCATCCATTCTGTTGTTTTTTGCTCTTCTATTGAGGTTGTATTTACATCAACAAGCCGACAATTTTTAAAG
This sequence comes from Methylococcaceae bacterium, assembly GCA_021647145.1. Classification (GTDB taxonomy): domain Bacteria; phylum Pseudomonadota; class Gammaproteobacteria; order Methylococcales; family Methylomonadaceae; genus QPIN01. The sequence goes on from JAKIVF010000005.1 coordinate 14,428, forward strand.
CCACAACGTTCCATCCAGCTTATAAGCGTTTCACAACTCGGTAAAAACCAGACATTTCGCATTTTTGCATACCTGCCTTCTGGCATTAAAAACTCCCCATTTTTTCCATCAATGATCAGCGTTTCAAGAATCAATTCTCCTCCTGACCGGAGACAATTTTTCAACTCTAATAAATGATCAATAGGTGAGCGCCGATGATATAACACGCCCATTGAAAAAACAGTATCAAACACTTGTATTCTTTCAGGTATTTGTTCCAATCCAATGGGTAAAACATAAATCGGTGATTCCCCGATTAAATGTTTAATTACATAAAACTGAATAACATTAAGAGACAACGGTTCAATACCAACCACCATTCTGGCATCTGCTCCAAGCATACGCCAACAATGATAACCACTGCCACAACCAACATCTAATACGAGTCGGTTTTTTAATGGAGCAATATGTTCTTTAAGGCGATTCCACTTCCAATCAGAGCGCCATTCAGTGTCTATTAAATGACCAAAAATATTATAAGGCCCTTTTCTCCATGGATGGAATAATTGTAATTGTTCTATAAAATGATGACTTTTTTTTTCATCCAGATCAGACTTATCACCAATTGTAATTACGTCTGCATTCAAGTCACAAATAACGTGCTTTATTTTGGGTAACTGTTCAATTATTTCCAGCCAATTTATAACAGCCTTTTGTGCAAAAAACTCTGTTAGAGATGGCTTGATTAAATCAACCCATTTTTCAGCTTTCAGCTCAATCAACTCTTGATACAAAGGTTGATAATTAATCATTTAAACATATTCATCTAGGGAAAATTAAAATACTGAAAACAAATTTCCGTACTGGTAAAACCAGTCTCGCTTAACCGTTATTGATGTGTTAAAAATGTTTCTGCTAACAATACATTTTCCTAGGCAGAGCGTTTCTGACTAATGCCTAAATAACTATAGCCCTGTATTTTTTTTAAAACATGATGCAAATCTGTTCGCAACTCTTGCTGTCTCTCATCGAGAAACTTAAGTTTTTCAGATAAAATCAAAACCTCACCCGACAACATTCTTTGATAAATTTTATAAAAATACCAGTCTATCTTTTATCTTGGAATAAACTGAAAGACAAAGTTAAGGACGACCACAGAAGCTTTTTGAATCACTATGTCACGAATATCAGCGCACTGCACTTCACTTCACTTCAATACTTCCATAGCCATTTTCTAAATGTGTTTAAAGCTGCTGAATCATCAAATTTAAAGAAACTTATTGCTCCAACTGAACCTGCATACAAAGTGTTCTTAATAATAGGCATAAAACGAGTTACTTAAACAAGAAAAAGTAAAAGACTTTCTATTCATATTTATTATGAAAAGAAAGTCAGAAGTAAGGACCTATGAATTATTTTTTTTTGACAGTGCCACAATATTTCTCTTGGCTAATTTTTCTATCACTGCATTTAAAGAACCTGTCTTTTTATATTCATTTTTAATGGACTTTCTATAGTTAGTCACCAAACTGATACCTTCAATGATAATGTCATAAACCTTCCAGCCACCTTTAGTTAAGACCATTCGGTAATTAATAGCTAATGGTTGAAGACCTGGTTGTAAAATTTCAGTTTTAACAATGGTTTTTTTCGCGCCCTGCTTCACCTTCCCCGTCGGTAAAAACCGCACAGTCCACTCATTAAATTCAAAAAATGCTCGAGAATATGTTCTGACTAATAAAGTATGAAACTCTTCCTTAAACCTTAATTTCTGATCTTTTGTTGCTTTTTTCCATAATTTCCCTAATACCAGCGCAGAAACTCGATTAAAAGCCACATAAGGACCCATCGCCTTTTTAACATAATCAACAGCCTGGTTAAAATCCTGAGTAAAATCTGGATCCTGGAATTTAGTTTTTATCTCAGTAGAAACCTTATCAATAGGAATCTGAGGCGCAATTAAATCAGCCGACATTGCCTGGGAAATAGAAAAAAATCCAAATAGCAAACTAAAAGCTGTGAATAAAAAAAGTTTTTTAACATACTGAGTGTTCATAAAATCCCCACTTTAATAAAGTGCCCTATGTTTCTTTATGTAAGTACCATAAAATATAAATTCACTGATACAATGAAAGTTTAAAAAATATCAAAAAATAACAAATCGAAAGATAAGTTGATTTTCAACAAAAAAAATACAAAACATTAGTTATTTTTCCAGAACCTAACAAAAAACAAAGTATGCTTGATATCTTTAATTACAAGAAACCACTTATAACTAGTAGATTTTATGCAACATAATAACATCATTTTCCCTAGCACACGCATGAGAAGAATGCGTTCTCACGATTTTTCTCGTCAATTAATGCGTGAAAACAACTTAACCGTTAATGATCTTATCTATCCTATGTTTGTTATTGAAGGAAACAATCAAAGAGAAAAAATACCTTCTATGCCTAATATTGAAAGGCTTTCGGTTGACTTAATACTGAAAGAAGCAGACCTATTAACCCAGTTAGGAGTCCCTGCAATAGCCTTATTCCCTGTTACAACGCCTGAAAAAAAATCTGATAATGCAAAAGAAGCATATAACTCTGAAGGTCTGGCTCAGCGTTGTGTTAAAGCTCTAAAAAAATCTTTTCCAGATCTAGGAATAATTACTGATGTCGCCTTAGACCCTTTTACTACGCACGGGCAAGATGGACTTGTTAATAGTGAAGGCTATGTGATGAATGACGAAACAATAGAAGTCTTATGCAAGCAAGCTCTCTCTCATGCTGAAGCAGGTGTTGATATTGTTGCCCCTTCAGATATGATGGATGGTCGAATTGGCGCGATAAGGACTATTTTAGAATCTAACAACTTTATTAACACTCAAATTCTAGCCTATTCAGCAAAATACGCTTCAAGCTTTTATGGTCCTTTTCGCGATGCCGTAGGGTCATCTTCAAACCTAGGAAAAAGCAATAAATACAGTTATCAAATGGATCCTGCCAACTCAAATGAAGCATTACGGGAAATTGAATTAGATTTACAGGAAGGCGCAGATATAATTATGATCAAACCTGGCATGCCTTATCTGGATATTATTCGTCGAGCTAAAGAGCAGTTTGCAGCCCCCACTTTTGCCTATCAGGTTAGTGGTGAGTATGCCATGTTAAAAGCAGCCTCTATCAATGGCTGGCTTGATGAAAAACAAGTTGTTCTAGAGTCTTTACTTTCCTTTAAAAGAGCGGGAAGTGATGCCATATTGACCTACTATGCAAAACCAATAGCACAATGGCTGCAAAAACAATAACATACACTATATCTTAGTCTATACTCAATAATAATAACAAAAATCAATACGAGAATCATCATGCACGAAGCCCAATTCATTAGCGGAAAAATAAAATTTCATGCTGAAGAAGGTATTTTATTTTTTCTTCTTATTTTATACCTTGCAGGCATCGCTATAACTGACTACTCTCCAGATGATGGCTATTGGCTAATCATGGTTTTTGTTTTTGCACTTTTTGCCAGCCTGGTTATCTTACTACTACTTTCATTAGCTACTATGCTTGATGGTTTACGTATTGGTTGGTGCTTTAGTCAGGTAGGGCTATACCTTGGAATTTCATCAGTTATTCGATGTTTTTTATGGTCCTATTATGTGGTTAGATACGCTGATCGCAATAATAATAGTTGCTGCTACCTTTTTTTGGGAATACTGGATGGATAAACGAGAAAACTTATGACTACAACTGACCATTATGCAGTTTTTGGACACCCTATTAATCACAGTAAATCACCCCGTATCCATCAATTATTTGCAGAACAAACGCAACAAAAAATAACTTATGACGCGCAAGATGTGCCTGCAGACCATTTTGAACAAGCCATTAGGTCATTTTTCAAGCAAGGAGGAAAAGGCTTAAACTGTACTGTTCCTTTAAAAGAACTAGCTTGGCAACAAGCTGATAGTCTTTCTCAACGTGCCAAATTTAGTAAAGCAGTCAATACATTGGTACTCCAAGAAGATGGATCAATTTTGGGTGATAATACTGATGGTCTTGGCTTAGTAGCTGACTTGACTATTAATCATTCTATTGCTTTATTAAACAGTAGAATTTTATTACTAGGTGCTGGTGGTGCTAGTCGAGGTATTATCAGCCCTCTGATGGAAAAATCACCCAAGCAACTTGTTATTGTTAATCGAACTGTAGACAAAGCAATCACCCTGAGCCATGAATTTTCTCAACTAGGGGATATTTATGGATGCAGTTACGATGACATCAAAAATGACCAGTTTGACCTTATTATAAATGCAACATCTGCCAGCCTATCAGGTGAATTGCCTCCCCTGCCTGACAATATACTTGCTCAAAAAGGCTGCTGTTATGATCTAGCTTACGGAAACAAACCTACTACATTCGTCAACTGGGGATTAGCGCATAATGCGGAAAAAAGTCTTGATGGTCTTGGTATGCTGGTAGAGCAAGCTGCCGAAGCCTTTTATATTTGGCGTAAAATACGCCCTGAAACAAGACAAATTATTGATCTGTTAAATTCAGAACGAAAAAATATAAAATAAAACTTATTAAATCCCCTCTCCTAACCTTTCATATAATCATCTTTTAAATCAATATAATGCTTATAAGAATATTCCAGAAACTTCTTTTCTGATTCTTTCAAAGGCCTCATTTGCTTGGCTGGCACCCCGACATATAAATAACCTCCCTCAAGTTTCTTACCAGGTGAAACCAATGCTCCTGCACCTAACATTACATAATCTTCCAATACAGCATCATCCAAAATAATAGCACCAATACCAATCAAACAATAATCACCTACTGTACAGGCATGTACAACGGCCTTATGACCAATCGTTACTCCTTTTCCTATAGTTAATGGGTGTCCATTTTCAGAATAATCACCGGCATGAGAAACGTGCAATACTGAGCCATCTTGAACATTTGTACCTTCTCCAATACAAATGCTTTCTACATCTCCTCTAACAACAGCGGCAGGCCAAATAGAAACATCGTCTCCCAAAATTACATCACCTATTACTACAGCCGTTTCATCAATATAAACATGCGCGCCTATTTTAGGCTGACTATTTTTAAATTTCCTCAACATCACAATCTCTCCATATCTTTACTATAATCATAACAAACAATCTAGATTATCCTAAAAAAATCAGTTAAACATACTTTTTGTGAAAAACCTGATGATGCTCTTGGTATTCAGCGGTTTGGGTAACAATATAGCATTCAACTAATTTTTTCTAGGATTATACCGAGGATATTAAAATGGCTTTACTCAACGGAATCAAAAGACAATTACGATCAGTTATCGAGTGGAAAGACGCTCCAGAGAATATATTAATGTCTCAATGGACTGAAAATGGAGATGAAATCAAGAATGCATCAAAACTAATTGTTGGCCCAGGCCAAGGTTGTATTTTTGTCTACGAAGGAAAAATACAATCTGTGATTGAAGAAGAATGCTTAATTGATTTAAAAACATCTAATATTCCTTTTTGGACCACCATCAAAAAATTTATGCAATTTTTTGAAAGTGAACACAAAGTAAGCATTTACTTTTTTAAAAGAAGTAAAGTTCTGGATCAAAAATGGGGAACAACGTCTGTCATTAAATATGATGACCCAAAATATAAGTTTCCCGTAGGCTTAAAAGCTTATGGAAATTACAGTTATCGTATCTACGATCCCCTAAACTTCTTTGTGAATATAGTGGGTAATCAAATTAGTTTTTATGTTGATGACTTTAGAGACACTTTATCGGCTCGTATTATCGCCCCCATAAGTGACTACTTAGCAGAAAGTAAATACAGCTATGCAGAAATAGATGCCAACAGAGAGGAAATTGCGCGAGGCATATCCATTAAATTGTCGATCATTTTTCGCAAACTTGGTTTTGATATTACCGACTTTAAAATAGAAGGAACCGACTTTGATGACGAAACCTTAAAACGCATCAACCGAATTGCAGATTTAACCGCTGAAGCACAAGCAGCAAAAGCAGTAGGTCTTGATTATGCAAAAGTCCAACAATTAGAAGCTATGCGAGAAGCTGCAAAAAATGAAGGGGGCGGAGCCGGTATTGGAATGGGGATGGGAGCCGGCATTGGATTAGGCCAAAGCATGGCGCAATCAATGTTTGAACCTAATAAACCACACTCTGAACCGACCTCCATAGAAAAACTGAAGCAATTAAAACATATTTTTGAAGCTGACCTGATTACTGAACAAGAATATTCTAAGAAAAAACAAAGTATTTTAGAGCAAATATAGCATGGCAAATTGTAGTCGCTGTTCCGCCCCTTTGCCCTCAAATATCAATCGCTGCAAATATTGTAACGTTCGAAATGATATTGATCTACACAACAAACATTCATACGCCGTCACAACCCATAAATCAGATCGAATCTGTCCCCATTGTAATGATGCTCTTCAAACTATCACGCTTAATTTAAAAAAGCCCTTTGAGATAGAACGATGTGAAGGTTGTTTCGGACTTTTTTTTGACCCAGGTGAAATAAATATATTACTAGAAAGCTCCGTTACCAATATCTTTGATATAAATTTAGAGCTTATTTCCAATATCAATAAAGATCGTTATAAAAAAAAGAAAAAATTCACCTACATTAAATGCCCCGTTTGTTTCACATTAATGAATAGAGTTAATTTTGGTCATCGAAGTGGTGTGATTATTGACCAATGTAAAAAACATGGAATATGGACTGATAGTGGTGAAATTACTCATCTAATGGAATGGAAAAAAGCAGGCGGTGAATTATTGCACAAAAAAAACCAGAAACAAGTAAAAAAGAAAAAAATGACTTCAACATCAAAGACTAGCACCAAACAGTCTCCTGATTATATTTTCCAATCCCAACAAACCACTATGGTAGAAACGGATTTACTTGTAGCCCTAAGTTCCTTGGTCTATAAGCTTTTTACTTAGGCAACTGAAAATAAATAAATAACTCACCCATCTTATTTACACTAAAGCATAAGAAGCACTAAAGGGAGTCTCTATTAATTGATGAATGGAGGTACCCTAAAGCTTTTCTAGGTTTTTTTATCCGCAGTCGAACTTCTTGCTTCGGTTAAATAGCCCACTATGCGCCCTACACAACAAGATTGATACAAACAAAACTTCTTCATAAAATGGATGAGTTATTTTTTTCCAGCGGCCTTAAGTAAAATATTATGAGGAGCTGGTACTTCCCAAGTACAAAGCCAATCTTTATGGTTTGTTGTTTTTTTCAGAAGAACCTCTTTAATTTTAATCAAACACAGATTGTCTTTAACTATTATTTCACTCACAGCTTGATCTATGGATTCAGTATCTTCCTCTTTTATTCTAAAATCAGTTTTTATTGAATTCAGCTTATTTTTTAATTGTATATTGGATATATCGCTGAATTGAACATGATAAAAAACAAATTCCTTAGGCCCACCCCGTTCCTCTAACTTTTCTGAAAGATTATCTATTGTATTTTCACGATTAATGGATAAAAGACTGTCAGAACTATCTATAAAGTTTAAGTCAACGGCATAGTCCAAAGTTTTCCTGCCATCATATTCAGATGAACTAACGCCAGCTCCTTCTGTATATGAATCGACAAGTATAACGATAATCTTTTTGTATTTTCCCTTGTTCTTATCAATAATTTTTTCAACACTTTTTAAACCAAGGTTATCAGAATTACCCCCATCAAAAACATGAACGTACTTATCATCTACTGAATGAAAGTCTTTTAACGTCATATAATTAAACGCACCTGGAAAAGATGCTGTCGCCATGACGGCTCTGGACACTTTATATTCATTAATATCTGAATTAATTTTTTCAAACTGTTCTTGGGTAAAAGTAAAAATTGACGAAAAGTCACCTATTGTCCCGTTTGTTGAATTAAGGACAATATTAGGTCTAGAATGGTTTATATCCTTGAATTTAAGATCAAAACCATAGAATTTCATATCGAACAGATTATCTGCCAATGTCTGCGCCATCATGTCTGATCTATCAAATGCCGTGAACCAAAATTTCACAATATTTGTTGGCCAAAACCAACTTAGCAACCATTTTCGTCTAAAGTTTAAAGACATTAAATTCGTTACAGTTTCTCGATCCCAAGCCTGATTAAATCGCCTCTCTTTAGATTTATCTTCAAGGTCTTTTGATGTAACATAAAATGCTGCAGCTAATGAACCGCCAGAAACAGAAGAAATAATATCAACCTCTTCTAATATATTGAGTTTATCTTGTTTAAACACATTTTCCAGTGCTAACATTATTGAAGCAGAAAAATATGCTGCTCTACTACCACCACCAGATAAAGATAGAATTACTAGTGTTTTTTGATGACTCCCCCTATCCTCGTTAACAATAAAAGATGCCTTAGACTTCACTATTGGCTGATTAATTTTAATATTTGTGTGTGAAAATTGAGAAAAAGCGCCACAGCCATTAAGACAAAAAACAAAACTATAAATTATGATAAGTTTTAGTATTTTCATATCTCCACCTTTTCTTTAGGAATGAGGGTTTATACTTCGTGCAGTCACAAATATGGAATTTATAGTAAGTTCATTTTTTTCAATAATAACAACAGTATGGGCAGAAGAAGGTAGAGCAATGTAGTAGTAACAGATGCCAACAACAATTAAAAACTGAGCAAAACTTTTTCTCAGTCCCTATACCTTCATCTCTGTAGGTAATACTACTATCAGAAAAATCAACCAACAGAAAACCGAAAACAAGACACGCGGTGTATAACTTGAAAGTGCTAACGCTTATTTCTTCTGTAGGAATAAAAATAACATTATCCAGTTTCTAGCTGTATTAAGTAATTCACAGAAAACATATGAACTATTCACTTTTTTAATCGCTGGTGACTATTATACTTCACACGATCACTAATGCTGAATTAACGCTTATAGGTCACTCGATTACGAGTACAAAAGTTATAGAAAGTTGGTTTTTGTCGATATTACCGACTTAGGAATATAGGGGATGGAGCGGTTACTGAGGCACTAAAAAGGCACATAGCGCAAGCTACGCAACCATTTTAGTAATATATTGAATCGGCAAAATAAAAACACATCCGTGACCAAGTAAAATATATTATGATAGCTTAAGGATTTATACGAGGACGGTACGGAAGCCTAGATTTAGTTACATAGAATAAATTACATTCTCTATTTACATGCTTAATTTAGGCGAAAATACTCAAAATTCCATTGCTTGAAATTGCTCTACCAGCTTCAATTTCATCAGCAATTTCCATTTGTTTATCTGCTTGTTCAGCGTTAATCATTTTAGAGTCCCTATTCTTACCATCCCCTGCCCCTTGATCCATTTGATCTGAGTTTCCTGCTTGTCTTTGACCAGAATCATTTTGAGAAACATTGACATCAACAAGATTAAGTTGTTGGGCTGAGAGCATTTCTCTCAGTTTTGGCAGTGATGCTTCAATGGCTTCTTTTACAACAGCATGTTGTGCTGTAAAAGCCACTGTTGCCTGATCCTGAGTAACATCTATTTTAATAGTAACCGGCCCTAAATGTTTTGGGTTTAATCTAAGTTCCGCAGAAGGAATTTCCTGTTTATGCATCCAAATCACTCTTTCACCCATTTCTTTGTTCCATTCTGGATGGGAAAATTGCTTGGTCATAGGAGGAATTTCAGTTTTATTTTCAGCAATAACTGCTCGATTAAGCATGGCTAATTCTGTTGCAAATTTAGGCGATGCTTTTTCATTATTAAGTTCTACATCTTTGAGAACAGAATTTTCTAACTTAGTATTTTGCTTAAAGAGTGTAAAAGGATTTTCCTGTCCTGGTTTTCTAGATTCATTTTTCTGTTGAGACAAATCTTGTGCTTCTATATCTGCAGAAATACCTATCGTATTTTCGGCTATTGTTTTTTTGAGAGAAAAAACATCTTGTTTGATTTCTTGCTCCCCCCTTCCAATCACTTTAGAGCGAGAAATAATATTTTCAGTTTTTAAAGATTCATCAGTTGGTGTGAAAGTAGACACCTGTTCATTTACAATTAGTAAACTATCGTCTTTATCATGTCGAGAGTCTAATTGATCAGTTGCTTCATTTTTCTCTTGTAAAAGGATAGAAGCTTTTTGCGTAACCGTTTTTTTAATACTCTCTACATCTAATGCTATAAGTCCTATTTGGTTTTCTGATCCTTCAAGATTGTCTAAGGTATTTTCTTCCGAAACTGAATCAGCAACCTGCTGTACCTTATCCATGACTTGATCTAGACGACTGGCAAGACTAGCAGAAATTGATAAATTCTCTTTCTTTAGTTGCTCATTATCAATATTTACTCTTTTTCCCACATTGAGAGTATCCTCATCCATATTATAGCGGTCTATAATTCTTATACCCCCCATGACATTATTAGATAAGCTTTCTTCTACAGCAAGTTTTAATTCCTGTAAGCCTTCGATTATCAGGTCAAGTTTTTCTTCTTGTTCTGATCTATTATTTTTTATAAGCTCAACTTTTTCAAGTATATTGCTCAACATATTCATAGTATTTTCTAAATCAGAACCTTGATCTATTTTTTTATCGGTAGGTAAAATTTTGCCTAATATACTTGAAAGATCTGAAGTAATGCCCTTTTCATTAAGATAACCGGCTAATTCTTGCAGCCCCCCTTCCGAATTATTTGTCGTTATTGTGTCGATATTATCTGCTAAAACATCGCCGTCATCTGTTCCACTAAGCTGCTTAATTTTCTGCATCAATGCCTCTGAAAACTCTGTTGAGACTTCTCCTTCAACGCGTTGTATACCCTCTAGGTTTTCACCTGATAACAAAGTATTTACATTTGAACTATCTATATTCATCCTAATTCTCCAAAATCTTTACATACCTAGATTAAAGCATTTCCCGTGCCATTTTTACCACCTAACCTTGTAGCTCGATCATCCTGTTCATTTTGTTCTCTTTTCTCTTCTATTTTCATTTCTTCTTTGGCAGCTCCATCACAGACTTTTTCTATTCCATTAGTTTTATGGTGATGCATTTCCCAATTTTTTCTAGCCAATAGTATTTTTTTTTCCATCTGACTAATTTCACTCTTTTGCTCATCAATCGCTTTATCCAGTTTAGAAATAAAAGCTCTAAACTCAATTAGCTTCTGAATATTAATTCTTTTTTCACTATTTTTATTATGATTATTAATATATTCCTGCTGATACTGTAGTAAATTTTCTAACTGTGTCAGAGCATTCTGTTTTTCTTTTTGAACCTGACCTAATGCTTCTAATGCCTTTTTTTCATTTTCAGCATAAAGGTTAACGATAACCTTCAATCGTTGAGATTTTTTCATTGTTTTATGATAACTTCAGCAGAGCTTCAAGTTCAGTTAAACTCTGTTCTATATCGACGGCTTCATCCATTCTTTGCTGTAAAAAATTGGCTATTGCATCATTTTTAGCAATAGCCTCATCAATTTTTGGATCTGTACCTGCTTGATAAGCACCCACACTAATCAAGTCTTTATTTTGCTGGTAAAGTGAATATAATCGCCTAAGATTTTTCGCCAGTTCCATATGCTTTTCACTTGCAATATCCGGCATCACTCGACTAATAGATGCTTCTATATCAATAGCAGGAAAATGCCCAGATTCTGCCAAACTTCTGGATAGAACTATATGTCCATCCAGTACCCCTCTTGCTGCATCTGCAATAGGATCATTATTATCATCCCCTTCGGCTAAAACTGTATAAAAAGCTGTAATTGACCCACCTCCTTCGTCAGCATTACCCGCTCTTTCAACTAGATGTGGTAGTTTTGCAAAGACTGAAGGTGGATAGCCCTTGGTTGCCGGAGGCTCATCTATAGCTAAGGCAATTTCTCTATGTGCCTGTGCATAGCGAGTCAATGAATCCATTAATAAGAGAACATCCATTCCCTGGTCTCTATAATATTCGGCAATACTAGTTGCTAACATGGCACCATGAACACGCATTAAGGGCGGGTCATCGGCAGGTGATGCGACCACAACAGATCGCTTCATCCCCTCTTCTCCCAGTATTTTCAAAACAAATTCATTAACCTCTCGTCCCCTTTCCCCTATTAAACCGACAACCACAACATCTGCACTGGTAAATTTGGTCATCATGCCTAATAACACACTTTTTCCAACACCCGTTCCTGCAAACAATCCCATTCGTTGTCCACGCCCTACAGCCAATATTGAGTTAATCGCTCTAACACCAACATCTAACGGCTCTCGAATCGGCTTTCTTGAAAGTGGGTTAATCGGTGTGCCACCTAATGAAATTTTTGCATCTGTTTTTAACGGTCCTTTTTCATCTAATGCATTACCTGCGCCATCCAGCACTCTCCCTAGAAGACCTAAGCCAACATTTGCCAGACTATTTTTTCCTAACGGAATGACTCTGCAGCCAGGTTCCAGCCCATCTGTCTTCCCGGTTGGCATTAAAAATATTTTACTACCAGAAAAACCAACAACTTCGGCTCCAATTTTTTTCCCTGCTTTAGTTTCTACCTGACAAAGCGAACCTATAGCTGCTCTACAGCCTTCGGCCTCTAAAGTTAGACCGACCATTCGAGAGAGTTTTCCTTCAACAACTAGATCAGGAATATCCTTTAATCTTTCTGAATAAGGTTTGATTTTTGTTAGCCATTCTTCTGTTCGATTTGCTGATGGAATCACTGAATTTTATCCTCTTCTCTTTCACCACCTAAAATCGTAGTTACAATAACAGCCAATCTGTGTTCTATGGTTGCATCAATAGCTGAATTTTCAGTTAATACCTTACATCCTCCTCGTGAAATCAAAGGCTCTTCAATGATCTTCCAAGGCGAAGAAATCTCATCTAAAACTAGTGAAGATCGAACCAACGTGGCATCTTCTGGATGCAGTTGTAATGTTATTTTTTGAGAAGCTGAGGGTAGCGCATTAACAGCCTCTCTAATAATGGCAATTATTTGTCCTGAATCTAACTTTATTTCTCTACGTATCAACTGACTGGCAATACCGATAGCTAAATTAACTAATTCGTTTTCTACTTGTTCATCCAGGTTTTTAAAAGGCTCGTCCAACGATTCAAGCAGGCTAACAAACTCAGTAGCTTGCTCTTGTAATAAATACTTATTTTCTTCATATCCTTTTTTTTCACCGTCCTTTTGTCCCTCATCAAACCCTTGCTCAAAGCCTTTTTTTGTCCCTTGTTCAAACCCTTGTTCAAACCCTGCTTTTTGTCCTTGCTCAAAAGCTTCCTCATAGGCCTGCTTTTGCATTTTTTCTATTTCTTCAACCGATAAAGTCGCTTTCTCTTTTTTCTTCTGACGAGAAATAGCTGTATTCTGTTTTTTTCTATTAAATTGTTTACTGGCATCCCACAAACCAAGCTCTTTGAGTTCTGTTTCTGAAAAAGGTTGCTCCTTAGACAAGCTCATCACCACCGCCGCTTCCTAGCATAATTTCACCTGAATCCGCCAATTTCTTGGCAATGACTAGAATATCTTTTTGCGATTCCTCTACCTGGCTTAGTTTAGTTGGTGGTGCCGCTTCTAAATCATCTGCGAGCATTTCTGCCGCACGTTTTGACATATTGCCAAATATTTTTGTTTTAAGCTCTTCTGTTACACCTCTTAGTGCAAGTAGTAATTGATCAGTAGAAACCTCTCTTAATATTGATTGAATTCCTCGGTCATCAACATTAATTAAATCAGCAAAAACAAACATTTTATCTTGTATTTCTTGACCTAGCACCTCATCATTTTCATTGATGGTTTCCATCATTTCTTCAGTTAAATTGCCTTCCATATAATTCAGAATATTGGCTGCTGCATCAATTCCACCGACTGTAGATGCTTTAACACTATCACTTCCTGATAGCTGTTTCTCCATCATCTCATCTAATTCTTTTATCGCAGCTGGCTGTATAGTTTCCATTTTGGCAATTCTCATGAGTATATCCGAACGCATATTTTCAGCTAACAAGCCCAAAACAGCGGCAGATTGATCTGCGTCTAATAAAGATAAAATAGTGGCAACAATTTGCGGGTGCTCTACCCGAACTAAATCTGCTATAGAGCGAGTATCCATCCATTTAAGCTGCTCAATACCTTTACTATTTCCACCTAACAAGATTCTATCTATAACACTACCCGCCTTATCTTCACCTAAGGCATCAACCAGCATACTTCGAATATAATTATCAGAGTCCAGCCCTAAACCCGTTTGGTCTTTAATCTGAATAATAAAATCTTCCAGCACTATATCAACCATATCAGTTGATATAGTCCCTAAGCCTGCCATGGCAGTACCAATGACTTGAACTTCTTTGGGCCCCATATTTTTTAACACGCTAGCAGCTCTTTCTTGTCCCACAGCTAAAAGTATTAAAGCCGCTTTATCTGTTGAATTTAACTTTACATCACTCTCAGCCATCTGCCTTTATCCACTCTGTAAGAATTTGTGACACTTGAAGAGAATCTTCATCAATTAGTTTTTGGATATACTCTAATCGTTTTTCATAACTCTGTGGTGCCTCTAATAATAAGACATCTTCTGGCAAATCAGTCATATCAGCATTTTCCCCATCTCCTTCGACAGGCACTGCAATAGGGTTACCATTTTCGTCCATTCTGACTATTCCACCCATAGCATCTGCTTCTGCATGAGCATCAAGCAAAGCTTTAACTTCTTCATCTCTGGCAACCAAGCCTCGCATAGTCGGCCTTATTACACCTAATATTAAGAATAAAACAACCAATACAGCGGCAATTTGTTTAGCTAAGTCAATAAACCATTCTTGTTCCCATAATGGTAATTCAGGTAAGACTTCAATATCATCAGGTACTCTAAATGCAACATTAGTTACCGTTACCTGATCTCCACGGCTATTATCAAAACCTACTGCTTGCATCACTAATTGTCTAAACTGATTAACATCTTCTTGAGCATAGGGCTGTGTTGCACTTTCTCCATCACCTAGCATTACTTTTTTATAATCAATCACAACAGCAACTGATAGCCGACGCAAAACACCTGAGGCTAACCGAGTATGAGTAATGGTTTTATCCAACTCATAATTTCGGGTTGCAGATTGACTACTTGAACTTGGGCTATTTTTACTTTGACTTTCTTCCCCGATTGCAATTTCAGGTGCTATTCCTGCCGGTGGTGGCTGGTTAGATAAAGCACCAGGGACTCCTTGAATTGCTGAGCTAGAACTTTGTTCGTCTTGTGTCTGCTCACTTCTTAGTGCTGGCAGGTCAGGGTTAAACATTTCTTGTGTCTTTTCTGTAACTGCAAAATCAACATCTGCAGAAATTTGTGCCTGCATTCCATCCCTTCCAACCAGGGG
Organism: Methylococcaceae bacterium; assembly: GCA_021647145.1. Classification (GTDB taxonomy): domain Bacteria; phylum Pseudomonadota; class Gammaproteobacteria; order Methylococcales; family Methylomonadaceae; genus QPIN01. Next base: position 29,790 of record JAKIVF010000005.1, read on the forward strand.
AACCAGAATATTTTCTATTCGTCGCATCAAATGTTCTTCAATATTTTTCTTATACTCAAACTGCTTTGAGGACAAATACATATCTTCTGAAGAATTATTTCTACTCAGCATCCGTCCTTTTTGATCAACCACGGTTACTTGTGTTGAGTCCATCATAGGTACGCTGGAGGCGACTAAATGAACAATTGCTTCGACCTGTTCCTTTTCTAATCGTCGCCCTTGATATAAATTAACAATAACAGAAGCACTCGGTTTTTTACGTTTCCGAACAAAAACTGATTGTTTAGGTAAAGCCAAAAGAACGCGTGCAGTTTTAATATTTTGAATGGTTGAAATGGTTTTTGCTATCTCTCCTTCTAATGCTCTTCGAAAACGCATTAATTCAATATTTCTACTTGTGCCAAACCCTGTCTCTTTATCCAGCAGCTCATAGCCTGCACTTGAAGATTGTGATCTAGGTAATCCTTGTGCAGCTAGTTTTAATTTCAATTTTCGTACTTCATCAGCTGGCACCATCAATGCACCCGATTCAGTTTCAACCTTATAATCAATACCTAGCTCATCTATAATTTGTATGATGTCAGCTGAATCATCGGCTCCCATTCCTGCATAGAGCAAATCATAAGAATCCTCTTGAGACCAAAGTACAACGGCAATACCTATAGAAACACTCAATGCTATACCAAGCAGAAGACCCACTTGCCGAGCAATTGATAAATTGCTCAGCCCTTTTAAAATAGGTGGTGTTTCCGTTTCCTCGGTTAATTTTTTTAACGCATTTGAACTTGAATCTACCTCTGCCAAGTTAGCGCTATCTTCTTCGCTCATTATTTGTTCTTCACTTTCCTAGAAAAAACATTAAAATTTGTTTACTCTTTATCTTTACTTTTTAGTCGTCTATTCAAAATCGTTACGAACCATTGGCAGTTATCTGCGGATGGAGCGCAGAAACCGGTAATGGTGTAGTAGGTCTTAAGAAAATTTTACATTGGCATATTCATCACATCTTTATATGCATCCACTAATTTGTTTCTAACTTGTAGCATTGCCTGAAAAGATACACTGGCTTTTTGTGATGCAATCATAACTTCAGCTAAACTGACATCTTGATCACCCATTTCAAATGCTTTGGATAATTGCCCCGATGTTTTTTGTATTTCATTCACTGAATTTATTGAATCTTTTAGTATGTCCGAAAAACCTGAACTACTGTCCATCCCTTCTATAGTTTCTGGCTTATTCGTTGCTTCGATAGACATGGTTCGCATCTGTGCTAAAACCTGATTTATATTCATTTCACTCATATCGTTCTCTTAATATAATTTATCTAACAGTACTTAAGCATTTTTTAAGCCAATACTAAAAAACCCATGTATTTTCATTAACAAGGAACTGCGACGCCAGATTCTTTCATCCGTGCAATTTTATATCTTAGTGTTCTGGGGCTTATCCCTAATTTTTCAGCAGTTATTTTTCTGCTACCTTGCTGATCTTTTAACGTCTGCAAAATGATATTTTCTTCGGCAGATCTAACACTGTCCCCAAGACATCCATTAGTCTTTTCTATTTCAGTAGAAGCTGGCGCTATAGCAGGCACACCCTCAATATTCACATCTTGTTCAAGGGATAAAAAATGTCCATCTATACCTTCCTCAAACACCAGACAATCACTATTAATCACACCATTATGTTGTAAAATTAATGCCCGTTGCACTACATTCTCCAGCTCTCTCACATTTCCAGGCCAATCATAATTCTGCATAATCTCAATCGCATCGACAGTATAAGTAGGTAAAGCTTTGCCTTCTTTCCAATGCTTCTTCATTAATTCCTTTGCCAATGGCAAAATATCTCCCACCCTATCCTTTAATGCCGGAATACTAATGGGAAATACACTTAAACGATAATATAAATCTTCACGAAATAAACCCTGTTTGACATACTCTTTTAGTTTTCTATTCGTGGTTGCCAAAAATCTGACATTTAACTTTATTTTATTTTGACTCCCCAAGCGTTCAACTTCCTTTTCTTGCAAAACGCGTAATATTTTTGCTTGTAAACTAACATCCATCTCTGATATTTCATCCAATAATATTGTCCCATCCTGAGCTTGTTCAAACTTACCTGGCATCGCTTGTACAGCACCGGTATAAGCGCCTTTTTCGTAACCAAAAAGTATCGCTTCCAACATGTTCTCAGGAATTGCTGCACAATTAACCGCCACAAAAGGTCCCTTATGAAATAATGAATTATCGTGTATATATCGGGCAATCACTTCTTTACCCGTGCCACTTTTTCCTTGTAACAAAACAGTGACATTTGTTTTCGCTACTTTTGCAGTTAATTCATAAAGTTTTTTCATTTTCTGATCCGCAACTACCCTGTCACTAATCACTTCAGATTCAACAACTACAAATTGTGTAACTTTTTCAACCAGAGTTGATGCCTCAAACGGTTTAATTAAATAATCAGCAGCACCTGATTGCATTGCTTCTACTGCTTTAGGTACTGTTCCATAGGCCGTCATTAATAAGACAGGTAATTCTGGATACTTCTGCCGCATATTATTCAGTAGCTGAATTCCATCCATCATTGGCATTTGAATATCACTAACTACTAATCTAAATTTATTTTTAGCAAGCTGACTTAATGCTTCCGTTCCGTTGTTTGCTGAAAGTACACGGTAGCCTTCTATTTCCAAAGTATCTGTCAATGCTTCACACAAATCCAGGTCATCTTCTACTACTAATACATCATACTGCTTCATAACTGTCCTCCATTTGCTGGAAACTGTCTTCTATATATTGATTAATACAAGGAATTAATAGTGTAAATAAAGTACCCTTGCCTTGTTGAGAGTCACATTGAATCGAGCCGCTATGGGCTCTTACCACACTATCTACAACAGCTAGACCCAAACCTGTCCCCTTTACTTTAGTAGTATAGAAAGGTTCAAACATACTTTGGTGAGTCCCTGCTTTTACTCCCGGTCCATCATCATGTATTTTTATTTGTAAATTATTCTGATCTTGCTGATCTATCGTCATTGTTATGATTCCTTTTCCTTCTAGAACCTCAACCGCATTATTAAGCAAATTCATCATTGCACCTAACAGTGCATCTTCATTCCCTATCATGTCATCAACCCTAACATTAGTTCTCATGCTAAATTTCACTTCACTATTTTTAGTTATCTCTTCCATATTGTCATGAACCAGAGCTAAAAAATGTTGTAACGAAAAAATTTCCATTGCCAAACAACCTTCTTTAGCAAAAATCAGCATGTCGCTCACTTGCCTTTCCAAATAGTGAAGACGTTCAAGAATTTTATTTGAAAATTTAATCCGGTTGCTATCAGTCACCGTGTTTTTATTCATTTGAGAGGCATATAAAATTGCTGTCGACAAAGGAGTTCTTACTTGATGAGCCATCCCCGCAACCATTTCACCCATTGCTGTCAAATGTTTTTGCTGATTTACTTTATCTTGCAAAGACCGTAACTCGCTAACATCAGACAATAAAATAATCTGGCCTGAATCATTATTTAATCTATTTTTTGTTAGCGAAACCCTTTTTCCATTTCTAAGCTGTCGCTCGTGAGGGTTATCAAAAACCTCAATTAAATGATCTTGAACAATATCAACCCAGTTTTGACCTATCAGTGAATCTGATAAATAATCAATTGCAATCATATTACAATCAACCACCTGATCTTCTCCATTTAAAACAATAACCGCAGCAGGTAAAGCGGCTAACAATTGTTGCAACCGATCTGCCAGTTTTTCTTTTTCAATCAGAGTTTTGACACGTTCTGTACGAACAGCAGCTAACTCACCACTTAAAGTGACCACCTGTTTTTCTAATTCCTGATAAGAATGAGATAAATTTTCGGAAAGCTCATTAAAAAGCTGAAAAGCATCAGTCAGCTTTTCTTTATTAATATCCTGAGTATCTACGGGGCTAGTCATTTATATTGTTTACCTTCTTTCGTTGACAGGGTAAAAGCAATAATTAGACCAATTTATTTATTATTATAATTTCAGTCACTTACAGGGCTGGCAAAAATTTGACGCTAAGTGATTTAAGAAACTAACCGCACTTTTTGATCTTTCTGCCAGAAGCAGTAGGGATATTTATTTTTTTGGTCGTTTTGTTCATTAAAAACAACTATATCTCCTTTAGTATTAATACCATATACTTTTTAGGCTGACTGATTAAAAAAATACAGAGTTATCACTACAGCCTGGGAATTGTTAAGCTTCAAGATTCAGCCCAACCAAGATAATTTATACGCTGTAACCCGGTCAACTTTATATCTATAATTTGTCAAGTGGTATTATTTACGCTGTAGACTAAATATTACCTATATTATTATTTTTTACCGCTCTTTATTTTAATAAAATTTATTTATATTTATCAGAAAGAGAGACTCCTAAATTCGTATAATAAATAAAAGAGACAATAAAATGAAAACCGATTCTTACAAATAACTGCTCTGCTCATAAGAAGTGCATTTTTTACTGTTCAAGCCAAAGAAAACCGCCCTCCTCCCGAACTATTTGATTATCCACCTGCACAAACAGATCTTTCTTTCCTACAACATTGGTCTCAAGCAACTAATAACAGTCTTGCTTGTTTCAGGCTAGCGGAACTTATACTTTACTCCGAGGAATATGCTGGTCATAATGAAAACCCCGTACCTTTTGAAATCACTATTAATTATTTTGATAATCGAATATTATCGGAACCTTATGACTCTGACAACAATGGTTCAGTTACAGTGAATGGACACTATCCATCCCCCGATGATAGTGTTGTTGGATTGCTTACTATTAGAGGCCAGCCCTCCACTTGGATATAATCCCTTTGTAGTTAATACTACTCTTATAAGACTCTCTGGCACGCTTAATGGAGTACCTATAATGCCTATACCGTAGAGGTAGAACTACCCAACTACTGGTCCTCCATCTGTCAGACAGGGCCATAAAAAACTCGCTTTATTAACGACTAATACTTTTAATAAAATCAGAAAATAAAGCAGTCCATTAGGCTGAAAAATCGACAGAGACTGAGAAAGTATTCGAAATTTAATACCCTCACAGTCTCCTCAAATTTAAATATAAGCTAACCCACCCGTTTTCTATAAATCAACAAATTGTCGGGTTACGTTTTTTCACCATGTTCAAAAATACAACCCACCATACAATCTATCTTATTGAAAATAAAATAATAACTTATTAATCAAGCAGTATTAGAACTCAAAATATCAATAACATACACTGTATGTTAGGCTGGCTGATTAAAAAATATAGAGGTTCTCACGTCAGCCTAAGAACCTGTTCAAGATCTAGCATTAGGAGTATCATTTAGCCTTTTGAGAATTTGTCATGGATTCAAGGATGAAAAAGTGATAATGCATTCCACTTTTTCCTTAATATAAAATGTCAAATAACGCTACTGCGCATTCAACTTACAATTCATCCCCTTTACGTATTAATTGGTTAGATACTCACTAATTCGAACACGTAAGGTTTTCTTTTATTTCTCAATCCTTTTTTTCTTATCTGCTATACTTCAAACAATTAGCAATACAAGCTAAATATTGAATTACTAAAGATTAAATCTACACTATAATTAACACCATGAGCTAACAAAATAAAGCAATTTTAATAAACTCTCAAACATTTATTCTCCTCAGGGTTATAACATTTTCAGGATATTCCTATGGCTTCATTAAGCTCATTTTTTAAAGGAAAAAAACACTTAAGCAGTCTTTTAACTGAAGAAATATCGGTTGACACATTAAAAACTTTAATACCCATTAGAAACTTAAGTGAAGATAAATTACAATCTTTTGCATTAGAGAAAAAATCTGAGGTGTTAGCTGCAGGGGAAACTCTGTTTAAGATCAATAGTGTTTCTGATTCAGCTATCTACCTTTTAAATGGAACTGTTTCCTTAACTGATGGTAATAATAAGTCTTTTGAAATTGAAGCCACAGAAACTAAAGCAAAATTCCCCATTACAAGTGGTATAAAACATACAACGACTGCAATTGCGAAATCAACAATCAGTATCTTGCGTGTATCACAAAAAATAATGTCTCTCAATTCTCAAAAACACCAATCGTTTGAATTGACTATTCCAGAAGAGTTAAAAGACTCGCGTATTTTACAATCTTTTTCTCAATATTTCCTTAATGACGATATGGAAATCCCTTCATTACCTATAATTGCCATTAAATTAAGTGAGGCAATGAAAAAAAATATTGGTATAGGAGACGCCGTTAAAATAGTTCAACTAGACCCTGTTATTGCCGCAAAATTAATTGAAGTAGCTAATTGCCCTTTATATGTATCGTCTGTCCCCGTCAAAAGCTGTTTTGAAGCAATTAAAAGAATAGGACTCAATGCTACCCGTAGCCTAGTCATTAGCTTAAGTATAAAAAATATCTTCAAAGGCAACTCTGCAAAAATTGCAAAGCATTTAGATCATGCCTGGAAAAATAGCCTTTATTTATCAAGCTTAAGCTATGTCCTTTCTTCTGAAAGTAAACAAAAAAACCCCGAAGAAGCATTACTTGCCGGCTTAATTTGTGATATTGGTGTAATACCTTTTCTAAATTTTGCTTCAAATTTACCTGAAGATTACTACAGTAATGAAGATATTCTTAAAGCAATGCCTGTCGTAAAAGGTATCGTCGGTGCTTCTATTCTAAAAAAATGGGGGTTTGCAGAAGAATTTATCCAAGTCACTTTACATTCAGAAGATTGGTATCAAGATACTGAAGAATCTCTTTCTCTTACAGATATTGTGGTTTTATCCAGGTTACACAATAAAATTGGAAAAAAAGAGACTTCTGACTTACCTCCCATAACATCAATACCCGCGGCAAGTAAGTTAAAAAATATTTCTCTATCACCAGAAAACTCTCTCGGTTTTTTGCACGACGCAAAAGATAAAATTAATGATGCTTTAAAAACTTTCTCTTCCTAAGATACTAAGCTGTAAGGAATATAAAATGAACTGGTTTAAAAAATTATTTTCGAAAATATTTGGGTCAAAGCCAACTCAAGATCAAAATAATAATGAGTTCGTGAAAGAAAAAATAACACCCAGTAAAAAACCAACTTCATGTTCAAAACCGATTAAAACATCAACTAAACGTCTAACAGCTGATGTTCTAAAAAAATTCATTCCATTAAAAAATATGGATGAGAAAGACCTAGATTCGTTAGCGATAAAAACTCAAATATTTTCTAAAAAATCTATACTATTTATACAAGGAGATAAATCAAAAGAAGTTTACTACTTATTAAGTGGTACTGTTCAAATTCAACCAGACAGTAACAATAGTTACAACATAGCTTTCGACACTCCTGTTGCACACCTCCCTCTTAATAGTGGAAAAACCATAGGTGGCACAGCAACGGCATTAACAGAAGTTACACTACTTGTCGTACCTGGAGAGCTGAACCAACTTTGGGCGATTAAAAGTGACAATGAAGAAGATTCTTATGTTGAATTAAATGACTTTGAATTACCGGCAGAACTGTCTAATCATGCTTTTTTCGAGAGCTTTTCTCAAGCTTATAGAGAAAACAAACTACGGCTTCCATCTTTACCTAACGTAGCGTTAAAACTTAATAAAGCAATGGCTAATGAAGATATTGGTGTCAATGAAGCAGTTGATATTATTCATATGGATTCCGCCATCGTCACTAAACTTATCCAGGTTTCTAACAGTCCTGCATACGCTCCAGTTAACCCGATTACAAACTGTCATGATGCTGTTCTAAGACTAGGTCTTGAAGCCACGCGTAATTTAGTGATGGGTATCAGTCTAAAACAATTATTTAAATGTGAAGACAAGCAATTAATGCAAAGTATGGAAAGCTTATGGAAAAAAAGCCTCTATCTATCCAGCTTAAGTTTTGTTCTGGCATCTGAAACTAATGTTATTAATCCGGATGATGCATTATTAGCTGGACTAGTCGCTGATATTGGCACCATCCCCTTATTACATTTTGCAGAAGAAAACCCTTCTGAGCACCCTGATTTTAAAGATATTGAAAGTGCCATGCCTTACCTTAGAGCACCTGTAGGTTCTTTAGTTTTACATACTCTAGGGTTTTCTAAAGAACTAAGTGCTATCCCTCACCATTCAGAAGATTGGTTTTATGATAAAGGAGATAAGCTAACACTAACTGATATTGTGATTTTAGCTAAACTACATAGCTACATTAGCACTAAAAAAACTGAAGGTTTACCTTATATCAATTCGATTCCTGCTTATTCAAAGCTCAAAAAAGGGTCATTAGATGCTAACTTCTCACTTATGATTTTACAAAAAACCCAAAGTAGAGTTAATAGTACAATGCAGATGTTATCCTAATCCTTTTGATTTAAACATTGAAGTCAAATGTATACCACACTATTAAAGTGTGTTATAAAACCGAGCATATTCACAGACAACATATCTTTAAGTAGCAATAAGACCCTCTTTCTCCTAAATATAAATAATCTTCGGTTGTGAGCTAACGGTTCTATCGTGCCCCAACTCTCTGGTCCAATTTACCGTTTGATTGCCAAAAGACGGTAACCTAACCTACAAACCCTGAGACTCTAAAACATGAAGGTTTATTTTGTTACCAAAGACTCTATTCGAAATAACTAACTTCAACTCAAATAATAATTATGAACAACCCCTTACTAGAAAACACAACGCTCCCTCAATTTTCCAAAATAAAACCAGCACATGTTGAGCCTGCTATTGATGCTTTATTAGCAGAAGCCAGAAAAGTTGTTGAACAAAAATTAATAGCTACAGATAGTTATACTTGGGAAAACTTGATTGAGCCGATTGAAGAGAGTGAGGACAAACTTAATAAAGCTTGGTCTCCTGTTAGTCATATGAATTCAGTTGTCGATACTGATGAATTACGTGATGCTTATAATGCCTGCTTACCTAAACTGAGTGAGTATTCAACAGAAATGGGGCAAAATAAAGACTTATATTTAGCCTTTAAACAAATTTCAGAAAGTGATATTTATTCTTCTTTAGACTTAGCACAACAAAAAATTATTACCAATGCATTAAGAGATTTTCATTTGTCCGGAATTGGCTTAGATGAGAAGAAGCAGCAACGATATAAAGAAATTAAGCAGGAGTTGTCTAAATTATCTAGTAAATACGGTGAAAATGTCCTGGATGCAACGAATGCCTGGACTAAGGTTATTACTGATAAAAAAGAATTAGCTGGATTACCTGAAACAGCCTTATCACAAGCTAAACAAACAGCTAAAAGTCAGGAGAAAGACGGCTGGGTTATTACATTGCAATTTCCATCCTATATTGCTGTGATGACTTATGCGGATAATCGCGAATTACGCAAAGAGCATTACACTGCTTTTGCCACCCGTGCTTCAGACCAAGGTCCCGATGCAAAAAAGTGGGATAACGGCCAAATTATGGAAGATACATTAGCATTAAAACATGAAATTGCACAATTACTAGGCTTTAACAATTACTCTGAATACTCTCTTGCAACAAAAATGGCTGAAACGCCAGACAAAGTAATTGAATTTCTCGAAGATTTAGCGGAGAAATCCTTAGGCAATGCACATAAAGATCTTGCCGAGCTACAAAAATTTGCAAAAGAACATTATGGTATTGATGAATTACAAGCATGGGACATGACGTATTTTTCAGAAAAAATGCGTCAACATTTTTACCAGTTATCTCAAGAAGAAGTTAAAGCTTATTTCCCTGAGACGCGAGTGATACCAGGCTTGTTTTTAGTGGTTGAAAAACTTTATGGTCTAAAAATATCAGAAATTCTTGATTTTGATAGCTGGCATGACGATGTACGTTTCTTTCAAATTACTGATGAAGAAGGAAGTGTACGAGGTCAGTTTTATTTAGATCTTTATGCGCGTGAAAAAAAACGGGGTGGTGCATGGATGGATGATTGTGTAGGTCGTAAAAAAATAGCCGATAAAATTCAAATTCCCGTTGCTTATTTAACTTGTAATTTTACACCTCCTACGGCAGATACTCCAGCGTTGTTAACACATGATGAGGTGATGACATTTTTTCATGAGTTTGGTCATGGTTTGCAACACATGTTAACCAAAATAGACTATCTTGGGGTGTCGGGAATTAATGGTGTGGAATGGGATGCCGTTGAGTTACCCAGTCAATTTATGGAAAACTGGTGTTGGGAAAAAGAAGCCTTAGCCTTGATTTCTGGACATTATCAAACTAATGAACCATTGCCAGATGATTTATTTCAAAAAATGTTAGCTGCAAAAAACTTTCAGGCCGGTATGCAAATGGTAAGGCAATTAGAATTTAGCCTCTTTGACTTTAAAATTCACCAAAATTACAATCCATCCAAAGGCGGACAAATTTACCAGATACTTAAGCAAATTAGAGAACAAGTCGCGGTAGTTTCAGTTCCTGAGTTTAATCGTTTTGCTCACAGCTTTTCACATATTTTTGCTGGCGGTTATGCTGCAGGATATTACAGTTATAAATGGGCAGAAGTACTTTCCAGTGATGCTTATTCCTTATTTGAAGAAAAAGGAATTTTTGATCAAACTACAGGAAGATCATTTCTCCATAATATTTTAGAAAAAGGCGGCAGCCAAGATGCAATGGAGCTATTTATCGATTTTAGAGGACGAGAGCCTACTATTGATGCGTTGCTTCGACACACTGGAATCACAGCATGAAATATAAAGACTTAAGAGACTTTATTGATCAACTAGAGAAACAAGGTGAGTTGAAACGAATAACTGTTGAAGTTGATCCCTATTTGGAAATGACTGAAATTTGCGACCGCACCTTGAAACAAGAAGGTCCTGCTTTATTATTTGAAAACCCTAAAGGTTCAAATATTCCTGTATTGGCCAATTTATTTGGTACCCCTCATCGAGTTGCAATGGGAATGGGGGCTGATTCAGTCACTGAGTTAAGAGAGATAGGCAAGCTACTGGCCTATTTAAAAGAACCGGAACCTCCAAAAGGCATGAAAGATGCCATGGAAAAAATCCCTGTTTTTAAACAAGTGCTCAATATGGCACCAAAAGTCATTAAATCCCCAGTTTGCCAAGAAGTTATTAGAGAAGGCGACGAGATTGATTTAAGCGTTTTTCCTATTCAAACCTGCTGGCCTGATGATGCCGCCCCTCTAATTACATGGCCATTAGTGATTACTAAGGGTCCTAACAAGGATAGACAAAATCTAGGTATTTATCGTCAGCAAGTGATTGGTAAAAACAAAGTGATCATGCGCTGGTTAGCACACCGAGGGGGCGCATTAGATTTTAAAGAATGGCAAGAGGAAAACCCGGGAGAACCCTTTCCAATTTCTGTCGCACTAGGAGCAGACCCTGCTACTATTTTAGCCGCTGTGACTCCCGTCCCCGATTCTTTATCAGAATATGCTTTTGCCGGATTATTACGCGGTAGTAAAACGGAGGTTGCAAATTGCTTAATTAATAATTTACAAGTGCCAGCCAGTGCAGAAATAGTCCTCGAGGGGTTTATTTACCCAGATGAAATGGCAGCAGAAGGCCCTTATGGTGATCATACAGGTTACTATAATGAAGTGGATGAATTTCCTGTTTTTACAATTGAACGAATTACTCAAAGACAAGCCCCTATTTATCACAGTACTTATACTGGCAGACCACCTGATGAGCCAGCGATTCTAGGTGTGGCACTAAACGAAGTTTTTATCCCTATTTTGCAAAAACAATTTCCGGAGATTATCGACTTTTATTTACCTCCTGAAGGCTGCTCTTACCGAATGGCTGTTATCAGTATGAAAAAACAATATGCAGGTCATGCAAAAAGAGTAATGCTGGGTACGTGGTCTTACTTACGCCAATTTATGTATACCAAGTTCGTTATTGTGGTTGATGAGGATGTTGATGTGCGTAATTGGCAAGATGTAATCTGGGCAATTACCACTCGAATGGATCCTGCTCGAGATTTAACTATTTTAGAAAATACACCGATTGATTATTTAGACTTTGCTTCCCCCGTTTCTGGCTTAGGTTCTAAAGTTGGCTTTGATGCGACTAATAAATGGGCAGGAGAAACAAACAGAGAGTGGGGAAAACCAATTGTTATGTCAGAGGATATTATTAATCGGGTTGATGAGATATGGGATTCTTTGTGAATTTTTTATAGGTTAGGCTAACGGCTTTATCGTTAATCTAACATTTTTAGTCTATCTAGTTGGTCCAAGAAACTCTTAATCTCATTTTTATTCTGTAATTGGCTTTCTTGAACTATTACTATATTGGGTATCAAACTCATCACAGTAGCTGAAAATAAACCACTACTTAACCCAATTTCCTGGCCTGTTTCAGAATATAACTTAGTATTATTTACTCCACAGCTAGGCGACTTATCTTGAAGTACCAGGCCTGAAAATGATTTTTTTAAAACAAATTGTTTAGCAAAACTGATTAATGCGGCACTAACATCAACCTTGGCTTCATTTAATGTCAATACCTTTATTGTTGAGCCAACCTGTGTTAATTGTATTTTTTCTCTTGGAACACCTAAGCCAATTTCAACTTCTGGGCAAACAGGAATGAGCTGGCAATATTTATTTAACTCTACCGCAATTAAGCTCGTGTATTTATCCTGCCCATCATATCGTACTTTTTGACCTAACAAACAAGCGCTTACGGCCACTACAGGTCGTTGTTTCACGTTTATAAAGCCATCAAAACTTCGGGGCAATCAGTTAGTCCTTGATAGATAGCATCCAGTTGTTTTTTGCTACTTGCTTCTATTGTTACTGTAATAGAGGTATATTTGTTTCCCTTGCTCAATTTAGTTTTTACTGTTCCTACTTTTACGGTTTCTACATGTTGATGAACAATACCAATAACAATGGAATCGAAATTAGAGGTGTTTTTCCCCATCGCTTTGATGGGAAACTGACAAGGAAATTCAAAAAGTGTTTCTTCTTCACTCATTAGGCTCTTTTATATTGTTGAAATAAATGATTCATTTTATGCCAGACAATCCCTGGTTTTCCATCGCCCACTGCCTCAGAGTCCAGCCTAATGACGGGGACTATTTCTCTGGTTGAACTAGTAATCCAAATTTCACTTGCTGTTTTTAGAGCTTGAATAGAAATTGTTTCTTCTTGAGTTTGAATATTACTTTTCTCTGCTAACTCCAATATTACTTTTCGAGTAATCCCTGGTAGTATCTCAGATGTATTTTTTGGTGTGACCAAAACATCATTAATAACAGCAAACAGATTACTTGCCGCTCCTTCTGTAATATATCCATTCTTATGTAATATTGCCTCAGCAGCCCCCTGCTCTATTGCCGCTTGCCTTAATAAAATATTCGCTAGCAATGTCGTTGCTTTTACGTTACATAATTCCCATCGGCTGTCTTCCATAGTCAATGCTTTTACTCCTGTCTCTACACCAGCAAAAGGTTGAAGATCAGAGCACATGGAAAAAACTGTCGGTTTTGGGTCTTTTGGAAAGGCATGATCTCTTTTTGGTGCAACACCTCGCGTTATCTGTAGATAGATATATTGATCCTTATTATTATCTAATAAAGGGGTGAGAATTTCTAACCACTTTTCCGAATCATAAGTTAGATTTAATCTAATTCGCCCTAAACTTTCCTTTAATCTTTTCAGATGATCATGGAGTCTAAATAATTGCCCAGAATATGAAGGAATAACTTCATAAACACCATCACCAAATAAAAAACCACGATCAAGTACAGAAATTTTAGCTTCAGATAAAGGTAAGTACTCTCCATTTAGATAAACTTTACCGGGCATATTTTCAGTCATTTACTATTCCAGAAGCAGCATAGCTTCATCATAAAGTCTTTGCATAATACCGCCCTCTTCAACACTCTCTAAAGCAACCAAGGGTTGATTAATAATGACTTCACCTGCTAGAGACACATTCACTAAGCCTAAATTATCTCCCTTTGTAATTGGGGCAACAACCTTTTTATCAATATTTATTTCTGCTTTTAAATCACTATAGTGTTTTCTAGGAATTGTGACATATAGATCATCAACCAAGCCAACAGGTAGTTTTTTACCCTCCCCTTTCCAGACTTTTACATCATTAACAGCTTCATGCCCTTTATATAATCTATGCGTCTCAAAAAAACGAAATCCGTAATTTAATAAAGTCTGACTTTCATTGGCTCTAGCGTTCGCACTGCTAGTTCCCATTACCACAGAAATTAATCGCATTTGTTCTCGTTTTGCAGAAGCAACCATACAATAGCCAGCTTCTTCGGTATAGCCTGTTTTTACACCATCAACAGATTTATCACGCCATAACAATTTATTTCTATTCGGCTGAGTTATTTTATTAAAGGTAAACTCTTTTTGTGAATCCCATTTGTAATAATCAGGGAATTCTTTAATCAAGGCTACCGTTAATTTAGCTAGATCTCTAGCTGTGGTAAAATGACTTTTACTTGGCAACCCCATACTGTTTTCAAAACTGGTGCTTTGCATACCTAATCGTTCAGCATGCTGATTCATCAATGCAGCAAAAGTCGCTTCATCTCCAGCAACATGCTCAGCTAATGCAACACTCGCATCATTACCTGATTGGATAATAACGCCTTTTAGTAAGTCTTCTACAGCAACTTTTTTATTTACTTCAACAAACATTCTTGACCCAGGTGTTCGCCAAGCTTTTTTGCTAATGGTTACTTTTTCATCTAAGGTTAAATGACCACTTTTTAATTCTCTAAAAATCACATAAACGGTCATGATTTTAGTCAGGCTTGCTGGTGCTAGTTTTACATCTGCATTTTTTTCTGCTAAAACTTTACCACTGTTAAAGTCCAGTAAAATAAAGCTTTTTGCGGCAACACTGGGCGATGCTGGGATCAAAATCCTGTTGGCTGCATTTGCTGTGTTTATAAACATAAACAAAGTCAAAAGAAAAACAAATTTATTTCGTATCACTGTGAACATTATTTTTAACCAAATGTAATGCTAAAGAAATTTCCAGAGTTCTAACGCTTAAATAAAAGACACAATTTCATTTGTGTGATTTATTTCTAAACATAGAGATCTGGCAATGAATAATTATAGCATTGATGTTTAGATTGCTAGAGTACAGAAAACAAACTTATATCTCTTTTTCAACAATTAACTTCGTTTTCTTATAGCCAATATGCGCTAATTTCTCGTTTACATTATCTATTTGTTGAGTTGTATAAAATGGTCCAACCTGTACCTTGTAAACTTGATTACCTTGTTGTTGAGCCACCTGAATTCTTGAATCCAATATTTGTCTTGATATCATCTCGTTTTGCAATTGTTTCGCATAACGCTGATTACTAAAAGCTCCTACTTGTAAATAGGCCATCTCCCCTTGTTTCGGTAAAAATAATTGTACATCCTCTTCTATTGAAGCTTCCGGGTTAACGGATTCTAATGCAGTAACCTCAACAAAACCCGTTCCTTTTTTAAGAATCCCTAACTTAACAGCAGCGGTATAAGATAAATCTATCACTCTGTTTTCATGAAAAGGCCCTCTATCATTTACTCTTACAACAATTGTTTTCTTATTTTTTAAATTAGTAACTCTTACATAGCTAGGAATAGGCAAGGTCTTATGTGCTGCTGTCATACCATACATATCATAAACTTCACCATTTGAAGTTTTCCTGCCATGAAATTTAGTTCCATACCAAGAAGCAATTCCTCTTTTCTGATACCCCTTACTTTTTGCTAGTACTTTGTATTGTTTTCCAAAAACTTCGTATTTTGGTGGGTTTCCTGCTCTAGTCCTTTTTTCATATTTAGGCACTGCATCTGCAACGGAAGAAATATTAATAGGGACATGATCTGGTGCACTATCCTTATTTTGAGCATTCAAAGGTGAACTGGTTGAACATCCGCTAGTTAAAAAAAACAGTAAAGCTATCAGCCGTTTATTCATAATGATTTATTTTTATTAAAATTTATTATCAACAATATAATCTCACTCTCAAAAGATTTTTTTCATTTTCAAAAAAATAAAAACTTACTTATTTTTTTTACTCTCTTTCTTTTCAGACTGGTTAAGTTGTCTCTCTTTATAAATAGCCTCACTTAACTGATAAGCGGCCATTGCATACAACGGGCTATGATTATAACGTGTAATGACATAAAAATTATTTAATCCTACCCATAAGTCTTGACTTTTTTCTTGCTGAAAAGATAACAGCTTTACCTTTTCATCTTTATTAATTGTATGTTTACTAGTAATTTGCTTTGCTTGAACTTCTTCCCATTTAAAGTCAGGTTTAAGCCCTTTTGTCAACACTTGCTTATACGCCTCTCCTTTTGCACTGACTGGAAAAACGATTTCTCCTCCTTTTTTCCAATGATGTTTAACAAAATAATTTGCTATGCTAGCCATTGCATCAGCGGGGTTATTCCATATATCTCTTTTTTGATCATTTTCATAATCAGCAGCATAAGCTCTATAGCTACTTGGCATAAATTGAGGGAGTCCCATTGCTCCTGCATAAGACCCCTTCGGTTCAAGAGGATTCATTTTTTCTTCTCGGCAAAGAATTAAAAAGTTTTCTAGCTCACCCATAAAAAATTTACTACGCTTTGGGTAATTAAACGCTAAAGTAGAAAGCGCATCTATCACTCTATCATATCCAGTATTTTGTCCGTACTTAGTTTCAACACCAAGAATTGCAATGATTATTTCAGCAGGCACACCATATTTTTCCTCAACTGAGGCTAATATTTCTCCATGTTTTTGCCAAAACTGAACCCCCTCTTTAATACGGGATTCAGTCATAAATATTTTTCGATATTTATACCAGGATAAACCTTCTGCCGGTTTTTTCATCGTTTCAATAATTTTTTTCTTAATATTCACTGACTGAAACAGTTTTTTTAATTCAACGGAATTAAATTGATGCTGGTTCACCATTTTATCGACAAAACGGTTAAACAACTCAGTTTCTTTTACATCTGCCTTTGCATTAAAGTTAAACAACAAGCTAATACAGATCAATAGTCGGATAAATATTTTTTTCATAATTCAAGTAGGTAAGAGTTTCCTATGCGTATGTATCGACATAAGAATACCGAAACTTGCTAGTAAAGTCACCATTGAAGTTCCTCCGTAGCTAATCAATGGTAATGGAACGCCTACGACAGGCAATATTCCAATGACCATACCAATATTTACAAACACATAAACAAAAAAAGAAAAGGTCAGGCTACCTGCTAATAGACGGCTATAGCTATCTTGTGCTTGCACAGCAATATATAAACATCGAATAATGACTAAAAAATAGAGTAACAACAACCCAAGACACCCCAGCAACCCGAATTCTTCAGCAAACACGGCAAAAATAAAATCCGTTGAGCTTTCTGGAAGAAAATCTAACTTTGCTTGTGTACTGCCCAGCCAGCCTTTACCATGCACCCCCCCAGAGCCAATAGAAATTTTAGATTGGATAATATGATAACCTTTTCCCAACGGATCTGACTCAGGGTTTAGAAAGGTTATCACTCTTCCTTTCTGGTAATCATGCATAAAATGCCATAAAACGGGTGTTAATAAACCCAATACACCTGCAATGATTAGCATAAACATCCAGGACAATCCAGCAAAAAATAAAACAGCTGCGCCAGAACTTGCCACTAATATTGATGTGCCTAAATCAGGCTGTTTCGCAATCAAGAAAGTTGGAATAATAATTAATAAAGCTGCAATAAAAAATTGTTTTGGTTTCGGTGGTAAAGCATATTCCGAAAGAAATTTTGCTATCATCATTGGTGTTGTAATTTTTATCATCTCGGAAGGTTGAAAACGAAAAAAACCTAAATCTAGCCAACGTTGCGCTCCTTTACCGATATACCCAAATAATAATACCGCGATCAATAACATGACCCCTATAATATAGAAAGTAGAAGAATATCGTTGAAATTGTCTTGGGTTAACATGCGCTAAAATAATCATCAAAACAAATGCAAAAGCCACTCTTGTTGCTTGTCGTATCAAAATACTTATATCCTCCCCTCCTGCACTGTATAAAATTACAAAACTACTGATACTAATTAAAAAAAGACCAATAAATAATGGAATATCAACATGAAGCGTTCTGAGTATAGTGCCTATAACTGAAGGTTGATAGAACTGCTCGTCTCTGGTTTCAGTTTTCATTTAATTGTTGCCTCCACCTTAGTTTCAGCTAAAAACTGTTTTATAATTTTACTTGCAATAGGTGCTGCCACAGATCCTCCATGGCCACCATTCTCAACTATAACGGCAACTGCAAGTTTAGGTGCATGAGCAGGCGCAAAAGCCATAAACAAGGCATGATCCTTTAATTTTGAATCCAACTCACCTTCTTTATATTTCTCTTCTTGTTTTACTGTAAAAACCTGTGCAGTTCCTGTTTTACCCGCTATTTGATAACTGATTCCCTTACTCAGCCTACGAGCAGTGCCCCGCCAACCATGAATAACATTGATCATTGCAGAAAAGATATCCTCAACATTTTGTTGATTGAGAATGATCTGTTTTTTCTCATAAACGCCCGTAATTTCAGTTTGTTCAGAATTATAAAATTTATTAACTAAACGTGGTGTAACAACTTTTCCCTTGTTTGCCAAGGTTGCAGTTGCTCTAGCTAACTGAAGGGGGGTTACCTGCAAAAAACCTTGGCCAATACCGGTAATTAATGTCTCACCTGGATACCAAGGTTGACTTCTAGCCCTTTTTTTCCATGCTTTGGAGGGTAATAAACCAGCTTTTTCCCCGACTAAATCTATTTTAGTTTTATCTCCAAAACCAAATTTTTGTAAAAATTCATGTATTTTATCTATCCCTAAATTTCGTGCTAAATCATAAAAATAAACATCACAAGATTGAGTGATCGCATTCTTCATATTAACAAGTCCATGTCCTGATGCCTTCCAGTCTCTGTACTTATGTTTCAGTCTTGGTAGTTGGTAGTAGCCAGGACAAAATATCTTTTGCCTAGCCTTTATTACATTATATTCTAGACCCGCTAATGCTATAAAAGGTTTGATAGTAGAACCAGGGGGATATTGTCCTCGTAATGCTCTATTAAACATTGGCTGATCCTCAGATTGTTGCAATGCCTTATATGCCTTATTACTTATCCCCGAAACAAAAGGGTTAGGGTCAAACCCGGGTCTACTTGCAAAAACCACAACATTTCCAGTCTTAACTTCTATTGCTACAGCCGCGCCATTTTGCCCTTCTAGAGCATCATAAGCTATTTTTTGCAATTCAATATCAAGCGTTAAGGTTAAATTTTCTCCTGGAATTGGATCTGCTGTAGCAACTGATTTAATCTTTCGTCCTTGAGCATTTGTTTCTATTTCTGAGTATCCCGTTTGTCCATGTAATTGTGACTCATATCTTTTTTCAATTCCAATTTTCCCGACATGATGAGTGCCTCTGTATTCAGCAACAGGCAATGTCTTCAATTCCTTTTCATTGATTCTGCCAACATAGCCGACAATATGTGAGGTTAATTCTCCATAAGGATAATGTCTAACAAGTCGTGCATAAAGGTCAACACCGGGAAAATAGGGTCGAACCACAGCAAATTTAGCAACCTCAAAATCATTTAATTGTACTAACAAAGGAATACTAGAAAACCGTTTTGATCTTTTTTTCTGTTTAAGAAATTGTTCTATTTTTTCATCAGGAATAGCAAATAACTGCTGAAGCTTTTGCAAGGTTTGTTCAATATTTTTGATTTGCTCAGGAATCAGCTCTAAGCTATAGGAAGGAATATTCTCCGCTAGTACGCGTCCATTTCTATCATAAATGATACCGCGCGTAGGAGCTATGGGTGCTAGTTTTATTCGATTTGATTTTGCCATCATCGAATAATGATTGTGCCCAACAACTTGCAAATAAACTAATCGACCAACCAACCCAAGTATCATTATGCTAAAAAAAACTAAAACAGCGACGACTCGGCTAAGAAACATGCGGTTTTCTGCAAACGAGTCTTTAACTGTATAATGTCGACTCATACTACCCTATTCATCTAATAGAACGAAAAAACCGTAGCGTGGTATAAATTACTGGCCAAAAAAAAGTACCAACAATAACTGGCAACAAAAACACCACCGTTAATTGAGCATCTCCTTTAAAATCTTCAATCATAAATTCAATCATCTTAGATAATAATAAACTAGAAGAAATAAAAAGAGATTGTTGTCTTAACAAATACTGTCCTAATCGTTTATGTAATTTCAAACAAGAAAAAGCAGTTAACGAATAAGCCAGCGCGTGTTGCCCTAATAAACGACCGGTTAAAACATCAACAATTAACCCAACACCCCAAGCATTAAAAACACCCACCTTCTCAGGAACTGCTAACACCCAGTAAATCAAAGTCAATAAAACCCAATCTGGATTGTAATCCCTAAAAAACACAGGAAGAGAAAAAATATTTAACCCCATTGCAAAAAAAATTGACACAAAGTAACCTTTTAAAGCTTGAGATTTATTCATTTTCTTTTTTATCGTTTTTAGTACCTTTGGCTTCTACTTCATCAGGAAATGCCAAGGGTACGGGAGTAGAATCACTCCAAACAACTAATAGCTCCCGAATTCTATCTAGTTTAGCCTTAGGTGTTGCATAAATATTGGCAAAAGGTTTATCCGGCTGCATAATAAAATTATCAACCACCGCGACAGGATAACCTTGAGGAAAAACCCCTCCTAAGCCAGAAGTAACTAATAAATCCCCAGGTAAAATATCTGCATTATTAGGTAAAAAGGGTAATTTTAACCGGTCTAGTTTCCCACTACCCACAGCTATAGTTCTTAAGCCATTTCGATTAACCTGAACAGGAAGGGCATGATTTGGATCAGTAATTAACATTACTTCAGAATTTAAAGGCATTGATCTAAGAACTTGCCCAACAATACCATTAGCATCTATTGCTGGTTGTTTCGCATGTACGCCAAATTTAGAGCCCTTGTTAATCACCACCACATGCTCATAGGGCACAAGGTTAACTGAAAGTAACTCGGCCGATAATATTTGTTCACCTAATTCAAATGAATTTCCCAATAACCCTTTGAGACGAATGTTTTCATTTTCTAATGCAGCAAATTTCAACAATCTTACTCTATCAATTACTTGCTTTTCTTTTAATAAGGCATTTTCTTTTTTTAATGCAGAATAAGACTTAATACTCACTAAAGTATCTTTTATTACCGAAGGGAAACTAACAAGCTTTTGTACTGGATAAGAGAAAAATGAGAGTCCTGAGCGTACCGTATCTAGTCGGGAACTTTTATGGTCAACAATAAGAAAAAAAATAGACACTAGCACAACTATAAGCAACCGAGTATTCACAGAAGGACCAGAAGTAAATAAAAGTTTTATAGTAAGGCCTCGAATAAAATATTACAAATAATGGCCTTAATTATAGCGCAAGAGATTGGTTTTATTATTTATTTAATATAATTTAAAGCCTTTTTTCTTTTCATAAACAAAAAAGGCCAGAAAAATGTTTATGCCCAGCTATACTGTCAAAATTAAATTCAGTTATTCCAACGAAAAAGCCGATATTCCCTTTTCATCTAACATGTCTAAAATAATTCCCCCACCTCTAGCAACACAAGTCAGCGGATCATCTGCAACATAGACCGGCAACCCTGTTTCTTCTGAAACGAGTCTGTCAATGTCTGTCAATAAGGCACCACCTCCAGTGATAACAATTCCCCTCTCGGCAACATCCGCCCCTAATTCTGGTGGCGTTTGTTCTAATGCAACCTTAACTGCTCCAACAATACCAGCTAAAGGTTCTTGCAAAGCCTCTAGCGCTTCATTACTATTTAAGATAAAGCTACGCGGAATACCTTCTGCTAAATTTCGCCCTGTTATCTGAATTTCTTTAACTTCACTACCTGGATATGCAGTTCCAATTTCTTTTTTAATTTTCTCTGCCGTTGCTTCTCCAATTAAGGTGCCATAATTTCTCCGCACATAATTAATTATCGCCTCGTCAAAACGGTCTCCCCCAATTCTGACTGACTCAGAGTAAACTATTCCATTTAATGACATGATCGCAACTTCTGAAGTACCTCCCCCTATATCCAACACCATAGACCCTTGAGCTTCATCAATAGGAAGTCCTGCACCCATTGCTGCAGACATTGGCTCTTCTATTAAATACACTTCTCTTGCACCTGCCATTGCTGCCGATTCACGTATTGCTCGCCTCTCAACTTGAGTTGAACCACAAGGTACACAAATTAAGATTCGTGGGCTTGGACGTAAAAACTTAGCCTCATGAACTTTTTCAATAAAAAAACGTAACATCCTTTCAGTCACGGCAAAATCAGCAATTACACCATCTTTTAATGGGCGAATAGCAGTAATATTTCCTGGAGTTCGTCCCAGCATTTTTTTTGCATCCACTCCTACTGCCGCAATAGTTTTTGCGCCGCGAACTTTATCTTCCTTAATCGCTACTACAGAAGGTTCATTTAGTACAATCCCCTGGCCCGGCATATAAATCAAAGTATTTGCAGTGCCTAAATCGATAGACAAATCGTTGGAAAATAATCCTCGAATTTTTTCGAACATATTTTTGCAAGTATCCTTAAACAGAAAATTTTACTACTTTAACAATCTAATAGGTATTTAAGCAAGATATAAAGTATCATAATTAGAACCATCTAACACTTGGAGATTAAAAATGAACTTATCAGCTGATGAAGTAAAAAAAATCGCCTATTTGGCAAGATTAGGCATCAATGATAATGATATTGATGCCTATGCATCTGAGTTATCTAATATGTTAGACTTGATGACTCAAATGAGTGATACAAATACTGACGCAATTCAACCTATGGCTCACCCTATGGATCAAACTCAACGCTTCCGTGCGGATATCGCATCAGAAAAAAATCAGCGACAAAATTTTCAGTCTATTGCACCTCAAATAGAAAATGGATTGTACTTAGTTCCTAAAGTTCTCGACTAATTTTATTATGCACAACAAAACAATTACTGATTTAGCAAAAGGCCTAAGATCGCAAGAGTTTTCTAGCGTAGAATTAACCCAGGCTTATTTAAAACGAATCAAAAAACACACTGACCTCAATTGCTATATCACCTTTACCGAAGAACAAGCCCTAAAAAGTGCCCAACAAGCGGATAAGCAACTATCTTCCGGCAAGACAAGTCTTTTAACCGGCATCCCAATTGCTCAAAAAGATATTTTTTGCACCCAAGATGTGAAAACAACGTGTGGCTCCAAAATGTTGGATACCTTTATCGCGCCTTATAATGCCACTGTGATTGAAAAGTTTAATCTGGCTGGTGCTGTAATGCTAGGTAAATTAAACATGGATGAGTTTGCCATGGGCTCATCCAATGAAACCAGCTTTTATGGCGCAGTAAAAAACCCTTGGCAAACTGATTCTGTGCCGGGTGGCTCTTCCGGTGGTTCTGCTGTAGCAGTTTCTGCTCGACTTGCTGTCGCTGTGACGGGTACAGATACCGGTGGCTCAATTCGCCAACCAGCATCTTTATGTGGCATTACCGGTTTAAAACCAACATATGGCCGCGTTTCCCGTTATGGAATGATTGCCTTTGCCTCCAGTCTTGATCAAGGTGGCCCTATGGCCCGTTCTGCTGAAGATGCGGCTATTTTATTACAAACTATGGCTGGCTTTGATGAAAAAGATTCCACCAGCGTTGATAAAGACGTTCCAGATTATTCAACTGGGCTTAATAATAGTATTGAAGGGTTAAAAATAGGCTTACCTAAAGAATTTTTTAACGAAGGTTTAAATAACGATATTGCCAATACCATTGAAACCGCCGTTAGTGAATATAAAAAATTAGGGGCTGAAGTCAAAGAAGTTTCTTTACCCAATATGAAACTAGCAATACCAGCCTATTATGTAATTGCTTCTGCTGAATGCTCTGCTAACCTATCTCGTTTTGATGGGGTTCGTTTTGGTTACCGTTGTGATAACCCCGCTGACCTTAATGATTTATATATTCGCTCCAGAGGCGAAGCGTTTGGCTCTGAAGTCAAACGTCGAATTTTAATGGGAACCTATGCTTTATCTGCCGGATATTATGATGCTTACTATATTAAAGCTCAAAAAATCCGTCGTTTAATTGCCGATGACTTTAAACAAGCCTTATCTGAGGTAGATATCTTAATGGGGCCTGTTTCACCCACCACAGCTTTTGGAATTGGAGAAAAAACAAACGACCCTATTGAAATGTATCTTGCTGATATTTATACCATTGCTGTTAATCTGGCTGGATTGCCTGCCATGTCTATTCCTGCCGGTTTTGTTGAAAATAAACCTGTAGGTCTTCACGTTATTGGTAATTATTTTACAGAAGACAAGCTGTTAAATATTGCCCACAAATACCAGCAAGTTACAAACTGGCATCTACAAACACCTAAAGGTTTCGAATAAGGAGATTATGATGGAATGGGAAACAGTAATTGGCCTAGAAATTCATGCCCAACTGGCAACTAAATCTAAAATATTTTCTGCTGCCTCGACTGCTTATGGCTCAGAACCAAATACCCAAGCCTGCGCTGTAGATTTAGGCTTACCCGGAGTTCTACCTGTACTGAATGAAGAAGTTGTTCGTATGGCGGTTAAATTTGGTATGGCAATTGAGGCAGAAGTTGCACCTTACTCGGTCTTTGCCAGAAAAAATTATTTTTATCCTGATTTACCTAAGGGTTATCAAATAAGCCAGATGGAACTCCCTATTGTTGGAACCGGACATCTTGATATTGAAATGGATGGCAAGGTTAAACGCATAGGTGTTACTCGTGCCCACTTAGAAGAAGATGCGGGAAAATCATTACATGAAGACTTTCATGGGCTCACTGGAATTGATTTAAACAGGGCAGGAACACCGTTACTGGAAATAGTTTCCGAACCTGATATGCGCTCAGCAAAAGAAGCAGTTGCTTACATGCGTAAAATCCACGAATTAGTCCGTTATTTAGAAATTTGCGATGGTAATATGCAAGAGGGTTCGTTTCGCTGTGATGCTAATGTTTCGGTGCGCCCCAAAGGGCAACAAGAATACGGTACTAGAGCAGAATTAAAAAACATCAACTCCTTTAAGTTTGTTGAAAAAGCCATCAATATTGAAGTTGAAAGACAGATCGACCTAATTGAAGGTGGTGGCACTGTCATACAGGAAACACGCTTATACGACTCTGATAAAAATGAAACTCGCTCTATGCGCAGTAAAGAAGAAGCTAACGATTACCGTTATTTTCCTGACCCTGATTTATTGCCTGTAGAGATATCAAATACTTTACGAGCTGAGGTTACAGCCAGTTTACCAGAATTACCAACTGCAAAAAAGCAACGCTTTATAAAACAATATAAACAGGATTCAGAAACTTCAACTACATTGACCTCATCGCGTCAATTAGCGGACTTTTATGAATCAGTTGTTGAGTCATCTGGCTGTGAAGCCAAACTTTGTAGCAATTGGATAACTGTCAATTTGCTTGGTGCGTTAAATAAAGCAGATATTGATATTAACCAATCTCCTATTGATTCTGAGCGACTAGCAGGGCTTTTAAAACGCATCGAAGATAATACAATTTCTGGAAAAATAGCCAAACAAGTTTTTGATACTTTATGGGATAGTACTGCGACCGCCGATGAAATTATCGAAGAAAAAGGGCTTAAGCAAATCACTGACAGTGGTGCAATTGAAACAATTATTGATAAAATTATTGTAGATAACCCTCAACAGGTAGAACAATATTTAAGTGGTAAAGATAAGGTTTTTGGTTTTTTTGTGGGTCAAGCGATGAAAGCCACTCAAGGTAAAGCAAACCCTGCTGAGGTTAATAAAATGTTGAAGGATAAACTCAAATAAAAAGTCTACCTGATTACCCATGAGCCTCAGCCAAATGAGAATAGAGTCTTTGCAGCTCTCAATAGAGCTCGCCATTCCCGAAGTCTTTTATCGGGAATCCATTATTGTTTGTTAGATTCCTGCTAAGAGAATGCAGGAATGACAGGGTGTTTAGTAGAGTGCTTTTAAAGTGGCTGAGACTCATGGGTAATCAGGAAAGTCTAATTTAATTGGGTGAACACGTGTTGGGCAATGTCAAAACCGGCCTCAACGGTGCCTATCATGCTTTTGACTTTAGTAAATATGCCCACCGCTATTTGGCGGCTATTGCCTATCGATTTAATCGACGGTTTATTCTCAAGGCATTGCCTGAACGTTTGCTGATTGCTGCCGTTGGCACGGAACCCAGGACTGAAGCTTGGTTGCGGTTGGCTAATGATTCTTGCTAATCAGGTAACTGCTTATCCTCTCATATTAGAGCTTAATAATGAGCAGTTACACAAAATAATTTACATTCTCAAAGATCTAACTGGTTCACCTAATTCGTTATGTATTATTGATCTATATTAATAGGGTGAATAATACCACAAGCATCTCTTGCCCCTCCTGCACATCCTTTCACGACACCCTCTGGACAATATGTATCTTCATTAGTATGAATAATAAAAGAACTTCCATTTTCATCAAAAATACTCAGTGGCCCTGCTGATAATGTAATTCGGCTTGTCGTTGTTTGTAAAATACCAATGCCATTTTTATCAATATCGATATTATTTAGATCTCCTGAATGAAATGGATGATTTCCATCAGGGTTAGAGTTACTTTCAGGGCCAGGATCAAAATGCCCTTTTGCATCTCCACAGGGTGTACATACAGCAACTTCATGGATATGAACACCATGCCTCCCCTTTGTTAAACCAGAGGTAATTGTAATATTAACATCCACTTGTTTAATACCTTCACCTGATGAGCGTTCTATTAATGTAGCTGTGCCTATAGATGTTGTATTTTCTTCTCCGCATAGATAAATAAGTGCGCCTCCTTTTTTTGGTTCTTCTGCATTTGTATTTAAAGCTAAAAAATTACTCGCAATAAATAGCAGTTTTAATAAGTTTTTTTTAATTATCATATAGTATTCCTAGTAAATAAATTTATTACTTTAATTCTTACAACCATATTATCCCCTTTTTCAATACATAGTCAACCCTGAAAAAGTCGCAGGGACAGGTTTTCAGAAACCTCAAAATTTCTCAAAAAATTTCCTGACAGCCTCAGAAGCGGAACATTTTGTTGTCTTGCGTTCCTGAGTACTATTTTTACAGATAAAACCTGGACAAAAAGAAACAAAATGGCTTCTCTCATCCATTTTGCCATATTCCAGGCACAGGCAGCCATCAGCAGATTTATACTATCACCTGGTATACCTTTGAGAAAGTTTCGTGTTAACCTGAAATCTGTTTTTAGATGACCAATAATGGGTTCAATCGCTGCTCGCCTGCGACACCGTTTTCTCTTTTTATCTCTCTGATAACGATTGTCCCTTTTCAACGGTGACGCAGGTAAAATAATTTCGGTATTGCCAAACTGTTTCTTGCCTCGATAGCCTCGATCACAGACAGCATGCTTGACCTCCTTGCCTCGGCTACTTTCAATATGAGAGAGTACGTCAGGCAAGGTATGG
>JAKIVF010000122.1 GCA_021647145.1 Methylococcaceae bacterium
AGCCCCTCTGTCTTCATTGCCGGTAACATATTTTGTAAAATACGAAGAAACATGTCTTGGTGGGCTTTAGAGTGCGGGTTTGCGAGCTGTTTCCTTGCAAGTTTATGTTTTAAAGGGAACACTCATGCGGAACATAAAAGTGTATGACCTAAAATTACATGGATAATGGTTCCAACCGTCTCTGTTAGTACACTCACTTTAAACATTCGTTTTAATAGTAAATACTAAAATCATTCATTCTGTCACCTAAGTGACAGAATAAATCTCTCCTATTACGTATTCTATAGTCGTCAAAGTAGATAGAGCTACTTAAAGTTTATTAATAGAAACAGGAGAATAATCATGATCTCAAATATGTTGCGGTTCCCATTTTCCATGCTGGATAATGGGATGGAAGGTTTATTTTATCCGGAGGCTTATAGGGCGCTTTCTGAACGCAAGGCGGCTTACCCACCTATAAATATCAGTACCTCTGATAAAAGTGTTGATGTTTATTTATTTATAGCCGGAATGAATCCGGAGGATATTGAGCTGGTAATTGAAAAAAATATGCTCAGCGTTTCCGGTACAAGAAAGCTGCCAGATGCTGAAAACGATGAAAAAGGCAATTATCGCCAAGAACGATTTGAAGGTGCTTTTAAACGTGTGATTACCTTGCCTGAAACCGTTGATACTGAGTCAACACAGGCGATTTATACCGATGGTGTGCTACATATAACTATTGCTAAACGCGCGGAAACACAACCAAAACAAATTAAAATCAAGGCTAAATAATGGAGGGTACAAGTATGAACACTAAAAACAAAGAGGTAAGCACTCAAGATAGTAGACCAGAAGTCATTACCTTAACGCCAGAAACTGATATTTATGAGTCAAAAGAGGGTGTTACTTTATATATGGATTTGCCCGGTGTGAGTAAGAAAACGCTGGATATTGATGTTGATCAGAATATTTTAACCATCAAGGGTGAAATTGGCTTAACAACAGCTGAAAATATGCAGCCTACGTATATGGATGTACGGGCAAACTCTTTTGAGCGAAGATTTACTTTAGGTGACGAGCTGGACAGCAGTAAAATAAAAGCTAAATTAGATCAAGGTGCTTTAAAATTGTCTATTCCACGATTGGAAAAACATCAACCTAAAAAAATCACAATTAAAGTCGCTTAATTAAGGAGGTGTATGATGTTTAGAATGAACGATTTAAGTAATAACTTATCCCGAACATGGGAAACGGTGAGTCAGGGTTGGAATCATTTAATAAACAATACCAGCAATGCCTTAACTCAGTTTATTTCCAGTGATGATAAGAAAAAAACAGATAATGTACCTGCTTCAAGTCCTCGATGGGGGTTGATCAGCGCAGATTTGTATGATGATGCAGATAAAGTGGTGGTTAAGCTAGAAGCACCTGGTCTGGATAATGATGATTTTGCAATCAATATTGTTGATAATAACTTGACAATTAGTGGAGAAAAACAATTTCAACAAGAAAAAACACAGGGAAATTATCGTATACTGGAGTGTGCCTATGGTCGATTTAGCCGCTCGATTCCATTGGAGTATGAAGTGGATGCGGATACTGCAAAAGCCAGTTATGATAGAGGAATATTAAAAATTGAACTGGATAAAAAGCCGCAGCAGCGTAGACGTAAAATTGAAGTTAAATGATAGTTGTAGGAAGCTTTAGCTGTATTCCATATTATCGCGGTGGCTAAAGCTCTTCCTGCTTGGCAGTGGCACATCTTATAAGAGAGACTCTATGGAATATAAAGATTATTATAAAATTATGGGTGTTGCTAACGATGCCTCCCAAAATGAAATAAAACGAGCCTATCGCAAGCTGGCACGAAAATATCATCCTGATGTTAGCAAGGAGAAAGATGCGGAAGTGCGCTTTAAAGAACTGGGCGAAGCTTATGAGGTCTTAAAAGACCCTGAAAAACGTACAGCCTATGATCAATTAGGCACTAACTGGAAAGCGGGTCAAGAGGGGTTTCAGCCACCGCCAGACTGGGATGCGGGCTTTGAATTTCATGGTGATAGTTTTACAGGAGGTTCATCTGGAGCTGCTGGATTCAGTGATTTTTTTGAAAGTTTGTTTGGGCAGGCCGGTGGCGGTTTCCAAAACCGCTCTGCAGGTGCGGGTCAATATCAAATGCGTGGCGAAGACAGTCACGCGAAGGTTTTTATTGACCTGGAAGATGCTTATCAAGGTGCATCGCGTGGTCTAACATTGCGTAGTACGGTGATGGGAAATGATGGGCGCCCTCAGCTTAAACCGCGGACATTGAATGTTAAAATTCCCAAAGGTGTTAAAGCTGGACAAAACATAAGATTAAAAGGGCAGGGCAGCCCAGGCATGGGGGATGGATCAGCGGGTGATTTGTATCTGGAAATAGAGTTTAATCCGCACTCAATTTATAAGGTCGATGGTGCCGATGTTTCGCTTGAACTGTCTGTTGCTCCTTGGGAAGCCGCTTTAGGCGGAAAAATAAAAGTACCAACACCCAGTGGTATGATAGACCTTAAAATACCTGAGGCCATTTCAAGTGGTAAGAAAATGCGCCTTAAAGGACGAGGGATTCCAGCTAAACAGCCTGGAGATTTTTATGTAACCTTGGTGATTGTTTTGCCTGAGAGTTTGAGCGAAAAAGAAAAAACCTTATATCAGGAATTACAGCAAGCAAGCAGTCATTTTAATCCACGAGCAAAACTGGGGATGGGACAATAACCATGAATAATGAAATAATAAAAACAGAAACAGGTATTCTTATAGAAGAAAGTGACAAGTTATCATTTGTTAAACTTTGTCGTTACTGTTCACTGCCAGCAGAAAGCGTGATAAAAATGGTTGAACGGGGAATGGTAGATCCTCTTGACCCTTCATTAAGTTATTCTCACTGGCAATTTTCAAGTACTAGTTTACTGCGCATACAAACGGCTCAGCGTTTACAGCGAGATTTAGACGTTAATCTCGCGGGGGCGGTGTTAGCATTGGAATTACTGGATGAAATAAAACAGTTACGTCAGCAGGTTGCCTTTTTACAGCGGTAGGCAGGAGAAAATGCATGGTTAAAGCCACGTCTACTTCATGCTTGACTGCATTTTATTGGCTTCCTTATAAATAGCATCCAGATCATTGATAATCAGCTGATTACGTTTTTTATCGATAATGCCTTGTGCTCGCCAATGTTGTAGCTGTTTATTAACGACCTGACGCACTGAGCCGACCATACGGGCGAGTGTTTCATCAGAAAAACCATTAATTAAATGGCTATTCTGTGCATCCTCTTGTTTCCCGGAATAAGCTTTTATTTTGTTAAGATGTTTCAAAATTAAACTGCTTAATCGAGTCGTTAGGTCATGTAGTACAAAGCTGCTGGCAAGATCTTCCTGCTCGCGCATTTTATGAGCAAGGTAGGGTAGAAACTGCTGATTTAACTCTGGATAAGTCCATATCCATTTTCTCATCATTTCCATAGGCACAGAAATAAGCTGTATTGAAGCAGTGATAGGTTCAAGTATGGCATCATGCGGCTTACCATCAAGCAACGTTATAATATTAAAACTATCACCGGGATAAAGCATATCCAACGTAACTTCACGGCCTGTGTCAGGGTTATTACGCTTCATTTCCAATTGCCCTGCCTGTAAAAAATAGAACTGTGTCATCAAGTTGTCAGGATTAATATAATCTCCTTTCTGCCATTTAACTAAGTGAAAATGTTGACCTATTTCCTGTATTAGTGCCTCAGGCAAGCAAGAGAAGAGGGGAGACTGTTTGAGTAATACTGGACTGGCAACACGAGGAACATGGACAATGGATGACATATTATTTTTTCCTAAATACTAAGGAAGCCATTCTATCATTGATTAATTTTTTGCGTATAGCAGGCATAATGCTTTTCAAATAGTTATTAATGATAAATTTTAACCATTCACATGGGTAATAATTACGGTAAGGACTGAGGATTTAATAACTTCCGAACTTTGACTTGTCTTTTGGCTCCACAGAAGCACCATTAGAATAGTTACGTAGCTTGTTGCTATGCGCCTATTCTAATGATACTCCTGTGAAGCAAAAATCCTACGCCAAACTTTCGGATGTTATTAAATCCTCAGCCCTAAGAGTAAAATTAATCGCAGGCATCAGTTTCCTTCTTTGGTCTTCCTGTTTGTAACACGTTTCTCTGTTAGTGTTTCAATCTGCATTGTAAATTGCTTGCTTCCTAAAGCAAGTCCTTATTAACATTATCTCTGATCCCCTTCAATAACTCCACACCAATATTTGCTTTAAATAATTGCCTATAATTATTCAATCACTCTTTCTTTGTTTTACCTGAAGCCAGATAAAGTTCATACGGTGTTTGTAACTCTGTTTCTATATCAAGTGCTTTACTACCATAACTCGACCAACTGTATTCACTTGGTTTATTAACCCTATCCGCCCTGACAGTGTTTAACTCAATATAACGATGCAATTCAAGTAAATATCTATCACTCTGAATTAAACTAGATCTAAATCTACCTTCCCAAAGCGTGCCGCTACATTGATACGTATGATTGTAATAACGTACATACATTCGACCTATAAATTGCATCTTTTTGCTAATTGCACCCTCTTCATAAGCTGTACACAACAAATGAATAGGATTGGTCATTAAAACCTAGGCATGAATATCAACCATGTAATTTTTAGAGCATTCTTTAAGCCAGTTTAGATACGCTTTCATATCTTCTTCACTTGCAAAACAGAATTGACGGTTCGTACCTTGTTGAACGACATGAAGAAGAACACCAATAGAACTTATTCATGATAGCTTTAGCATTATATTATCTTTTTATAGCATATTTTACTCTGAGAATCCGCTAGCTAGCCTCCCAACTACCATTTGATTAGAATAGTAGATCCAAAAACAAACAGGAGGCTGAAATGGCATTTGTTATAAGAAGGTTTGGCAAGAAGAAAAAGCACAAACAAGTGCTATGGTTTGGTATTGCCTATTGATAGCGGCTGGCTAATGGGTGGCCCCAATTATTACTGGCTGCAACAAACGGTGGAATGCGCTTCACTTTTCCATCCTACGAGCTGATTTTTCTAGATTAAGCATCCAAGGTCATATTTTTTTCCGCAATTTTATCTAACATATTAGATAATGAATGCAAACCGGCACTTTGCAAATACTTATAAGGCTTTTGTTGTTTTTTACACGTTCTTTTAATTTTCCAATATGCTTCATGACTAATGCAGTCGCTAGGAAAAACAACCAAGTCTGCGCGTTTTAAAGAATTGGATAAGTCTTGAGTGTTTTTTTCAAGACCTCCATCATGATGTATAAAAGCACCGTCTTTTTCTTCCACTAATTCTCGATAATGCGGGATTAAATTTGACTTACCGCCAACATATAAAATGCATTGTCCACATAGTCCTGGTGTTTTAAACAGACATTCACCTTCTTCTTGGTTTTTGGATAAAAGATATTGTAAATGTTCTATCTCATTTTTATTCACAGTAATTGTCTTTTGATAATTATTCGCTTGACGGTTCAAACCTGTAATTACTTTCTCCAGTTGAGCGACTTTATTATGGCTCTTAACCATCTCATTTTCTTGAAATATAATTTTATAGCTTAGCTTTTCTATCTGTGAAATCAATTGCTTACATTTATTTACATCATTTAAAACCATTAAATGTTCATTTGCATTTGATAAAGCAGAAACTTGATTAACCAGGTCATCTATTTTTTCTGTTTGTAGCTGTATTGATTTCTGTAGATCGATATTTGTAGCTTGCAACTTTTGATATTTAACTTGTTGAGTTTGGGCTTCAGAATTAAATTCTTTATGTGATTGTTCAAGTGATTTTAGCCGTTTTAAATCAGCTCTGTTTGACGCGCCCGACATGTGGGATAGCATATGAATATCACCATAAAAATATTTTTTCATTTTCTCATTCGTGCACGGATGAGATATCACAGCCCAAAAGGTAGCAATTAACTCACCATTATTAAGCACCCTTTTCCATTCTTCTTTTAATTCATCGGCATTCATTTTTCTGGTTTTTTGAAGTGCACTCTTAAACTTTTTATCCAGATAGCTTTGTACTTTTTTACTGGGGTAATCTTTAAAAGAAATCAAGGTAACGATGGTCGTATGAATTTCATAGGAACAATCGTTATCAATATTCAAACGAAAAGACCGAAGTAATCTTCTCACTTCGTCCATTGTCAGGCAGGTTCCTATAATAGCGCAGTGATAAATATGATCCAGCTCCCATAATTTTGTTCTACTTTGCTTAACCTGTTGCTTCACCTTTTCAAATGGTTTTTTCATATTAAAAGAAAAATCAACATTATTAATTTCTTTTTCAAAAATTTTATTTAACATATTTTTTTCCTTATATTTAGTGACAAGTTAAAAAAATTTATTAACAAACATATGAATTCAAAGTGTTTGTTTTGGTAGCTATCTATCCCTGATTGAACAATTTAGCTCAACAATTTTGGCTTTCTTTGGTTTAGGGTTTAATTTAATTTTAAGTATTTGTGATGCTTTGTTAAAAGCATCCGCTATCTCAAAAAACTGCTGTAGTTCAAACTGAAATGAAATTCGACCTGGAATATTCAGATTAACTATTTTGCATTCCATGCAGACGGAAAGCTGGCAATAATTTGATGTAATTATATGCTCAACTGGACAAGGTCTTTTCATCATAAGGTATTTTTGTTATTTAAAATGAATCAGAGTTCTTTCTGATTCGTTAAAATCTTACTAAGGTAGCTGGAAATCAATAACCTACCCATTTTACAAACAAAAAGGTTAGAAAAGCTTTAGCGATTCTTATGCTTTAGTGCAAGTAAAATAGGTGGAGTATTTATTTCCAGTTGCTTGATATCTGAACTTTAAAATTGAAATCCATGAGCACCCAAAACTACCAACAGACTAAGTGATAACAATACCTTATGCATTCTATGAAGCCATGCGAAAGCAATATCACTATCTTTTATCGCTTGTTCTTTGAACCAATGATGCAGAACCAAGGGTTCAAGCACAAACAACACAAGAGTAAAAGTTCCCCATACCAGCGTCATCAGATGCATCCACCAAAACTGTACTTGTTGATAACGATCCCAAGCATGCATATAATCAATCATGAAATATCCAGATGCACCTGTCATTAAGGTGACGAATCGCGTCTGAAATGCAAATGTCCCTTCTAATTGTTCAAATAACTCTAATCTATTATTTTTATCTGTAATTTTCTTAAGAGATGGAACTAGAACAGTTGTTACAAAAGCAACACCACCAATCCAAATGACTACACCAATAACGTGTATAGCTCGAGCTAAAATATAATACTCTAAATTTTCCATAAATTTCTCCCCCCCTTTATTCTTAGCTTATGAGTTTTAAGGGTATTTCTATAAAATTTTAAGAATTCTGGCTCAATGTGAAACAACTTGGTGTGTTTCATTTGTTTGTTCTTTTATTGTTGCGTGTTTCGCATGCTGTTTCGCTAGATGTTTCCATTGAACAAGTAGCTGTGCAAAGGTATCTTTCCATTTCCCTAAAGAATCAGCTGCAGGAGATTCCAGTAAAACTGCTAAATGGCGGTTAATATTGGTAGCTAATGGCTCACAAGGTTTTATTGCATAAAGTGTCATTAAATGACAGATAATCGTAACAGTAGTTGGAAAATCTAAGGTTTCTTTTTCTATCATGCTTGTATTCTTTTCTTGTTTCATATTCATTTACCTTGTTATTAATGATTAACTAGATGAGAAGCTATTTACTCAAATTCTACAAGTACACTAATTCATTTCCATTTCTAACTGTAAAGATAGTGATTTAGGTTGTATGAGCTGTTTTTTTCTTTGAGAAATAGCGTCATTCCCTACCCAGGCTAAACAGCGCCAATGCATCTCTAATTTTCGAAACAAACATCTCTGTTTAGCATCTTTAATATACTCAGGATCAGCAAGCATCGCTGCAATATGCGTTGCCACTGATTTTGCAACAAGCTGATTTGGATCTTTAAGATATAGTCGTATTAACAGCTTTATTTTTATTCTTATTTTCTCAGGCTTATCATTAAGTGAAACTGAAAAAATAGGGTAAGGACTGGGGCTCATGCTGCTTCTCCTAGTTAACTCATTTATTGTTATACCAACACTTTAATTCCAGCTAAATCAAACTAGAATTTATTAGTAAATACCATTAAAAGTGCAAGGACAATGCCATTTAGACAACTATTAAGAGGAAGCTATTCTTTACATAAAGAAGGCAAAGTCCTCACACTTTTAATTGCACTTAAAACCTAACACCTATTGTGATGCGCAAGCCTGCTTGCTAGGCAATGGGGTTTGTATAAATATCATTAAGCTAAAAAGCTTTGCATTCGTACGCTACCATTTCAAATTCAAGTGTTTTATTAATCTGTTTTTAAATAGTTTCAGTCATAATTTTTCTATTTATTTAGGTAAATTAATCCAGTATATGAGGTGATTGTTTACAATGTTTTGCATTATATAAACAGGTCTTTAGACACAGTTTTTTTAAACATTGTTTTGAATTAATATCTAAACAGCGAATATCTGCAGCGCAAATTTGACGTTGTACCAGCAACTCATTCATTTTTTCCGCGCTTATTTCAAAGCGAATAACATTACTTACTTCTCTACTAATAAAATCTGCTTTTTTTTCTTTTTTTGAAAAAATGAATTTAATCTGTTTTGTTAAATTAAAGGGCAATCTCTTGATCAGCCGATACAGCCTTAATAACTGAGAACTAAATCCATCAATTTTTTTATAAGAAAAGTCTTCCTTCGCTAAAAATAAACTGAATATTGACGCTTCTTCCCTTTTTAGTATTTGATTTGTATGCATAACAAAACTCCAAAGAAACATTATTAGTGTCAATAACTCAAGCTATCTCTATCTTAAATTTTAATATTACCTAAGCCGCTAAGTCTTCATACTTCTTCTCAGCCAACTCCCAATCTTTATCTTCATACCCAGGAATAAATCCCCTGGCCTCTGCCATAAAAAAAGCAGCTTCCTGAATCCATATGTCACGCTCAGATTTATCCAATATTATTTTTTCATTAGTCGTTTCAAATTGTTGTGCCTTTGAAACCTTACTTTGTTTTTTAATAGCCATTTTAATTCTCCACACTTTAATTGATGAAAGTAAAAAGAAAGCACATCC
Source organism: Methylococcaceae bacterium (assembly GCA_021647145.1). GTDB lineage: Bacteria > Pseudomonadota > Gammaproteobacteria > Methylococcales > Methylomonadaceae > QPIN01. Next base: position 9,211 of record JAKIVF010000122.1, read on the forward strand.
TTGTGCAATCTAACTCTAAATAAACAGCTCATAACTGTTTATATTGAATGCGTTTAAAAACAGGAGCCCAAAGTTTAATATATTAAATTGCATTTGGATAAAATAGACTTAATTATTTTTCTGTTTTAACTCACATTCTATTGTGCACTATTCGAATTTTTATTCATCCCCCCCACTTTTAGAGTCAGGATAAAAGCAGAAGAGTAGCAAATACGAATAACGCTCAATTTCTTAGGTTTATTCATAAATGTACAATTTTTTAACTATCTTTCTGGTAGCCTCATTACTCCTTCTTTAAAAAAAAGTACTTAAATAACAAATTATTTAAAACCTTGATGCATATCTTAATACGAATGGTTATCATTAGCAATAATTAATTGCCAATTTTTACTGCTTTCCTTAATTCGACAAATTTTTGTTTGTTTTAATAAAGAATACAGTTAAGCCTAGATTTCTAAGAAACGACAATGTATAGTGCCTGTCTGCTTTTTGGTGTTTTTGAATATAATAACAAAGACTTAAACTAGCGCGCCATCCTCGCTACATATCTTTTTAGGACATCCATGTCCAAAAACCCATTCTGCTCGGGCGAATTAATAGAGTGCCCCAGTACGTCCTGCGTCCAGCTTCAACTACGCACAAAAGCC
>JAKIVF010000123.1 GCA_021647145.1 Methylococcaceae bacterium
GCTTAGCTACATTTTGAATAAAATTGGTTTGTCGGGATAAAAAAGCAGGTGTTTGCATAATATCTACTACCGAAGCAACTTCAGCTAACGGTGTATCTTCATGTACGTCAGTTAAAACTGGCACTCCGATTTGGTCTTTTACTTTTTCTAAAATCTGCAAACCTTTTTCTAAACCTGGCCCTCGATAACTTTCGTGAGACGACCGATTGGCTTTATCAAATGACGATTTATAGATAAATGGTATGCCTAACCCATCAGTTAATTCTTTTAGATACCCTGCTGTATCCAGCGTCATTTGTTCGCTTTCAATAACGCAGGTTCCTGCTATCAAAAACAATGGCTTGTCTAAGCCGGCTTCAAAACCACATAACTTCATTTTTTAATACCCTTCTGCTTAGCAGCCGCTTCAACAAACCCTGAAAACAAAGGATGTCCTTTTCTAGGTGTCGAAGTAAATTCAGGATGAAACTGACAGGCCAAAAACCAAGGGTGGTCTGCCAATTCTATAAACTCAACTAATCGACCATCCATTGATTTACCAGAGAATATCATCCCTGCCTTTTCTAATGTTTCAATATAATTGTTATTAAATTCATACCGGTGCCGATGTCTTTCTGTAATCACATCTTTTTGATACAAACTGTATGCTAATGAATCAGGCTCTAGTCGACATTTTTGTGCCCCTAATCGCATTGTTCCGCCCAAATCAGAAGATTCATTTCTTGTTTCTATCTGACCATCTTTGTCCATCCATTCAGTAATTAAACCTATGACGGGATGAGGAGATTTAGGTAAAAATTCAGTACTATGCGCACCTTCAAGCCCAGCTACATTTCGAGAAAACTCAATAACAGCTGATTGCATCCCTAAACAAATCCCTAAATAAGGAATTTTATTTTCTCTTGCAAAGCGAATAGTTGCTACTTTACCTTCGACACCACGTTCACCAAATCCACCAGGAACCAAAATAGCATCGACATCTTTTAGTTCTTCAACACCTTCGTCTTCAATTAATTGAGAATCAATATACTTTATAATAACTATATTTCGTGTTTTTAGCCCTGCATGAGTCAATGCTTCATCTAATGATTTATAGGCATCTCTATGATCAACATACTTACCGACAATGGCAATGTATACTTCATTTTTAGGGTGAGTGATAGCTTCAACAACCTCTTTCCACTCAGATAAATCTGCTGGTGGTACATCAAGCCTTAATTGATTAACAACAATATCATCTAAACCTTGTTCATTTAATAAAAGCGGAATACGGTAAATAGTATCTGCATCTATCGCGGAGATAACCGCTTTTTCTGAAACATTTGTAAATAATGCAATTTTCCGTCGTTCACTAGCAGGTATCGCTTGTTCTGACCGACAAATTAATATATCTGGCTGAATACCGATAGTTCTTAATTCTTTAACCGAGTGTTGAGTTGGTTTGGTTTTTAATTCACCCGCTGTTTTTATATAAGGAACTAAAGTAAGATGAATAAAAAGTGCTTTATCATGTCCCTGTTCAATGCCTATTTGTCGAATTGTTTCTAAAAAAGGGAGTGATTCAATATCCCCAACTGTGCCACCTACTTCAATAATAGCAACATCCATTCCTTCTGCACTTGCATACACACGACGTTTAATTTCATCTGTAATATGGGGGATGACCTGAACAGTTGCACCTAAATATTCCCCTTTTCGTTCTTTTCTTAAAACACTTTCGTAAACTTGTCCCGTGGTAAAATTGTTCTTTTTACCCATCGTCGTTTTAAGAAAGCGTTCATAATGTCCTAAATCTAAATCAGTTTCTGCTCCATCCTCTGTCACAAACACTTCACCATGCTGAAACGGACTCATCGTGCCCGGATCTACATTTATATAAGGATCAAGCTTTGTCATCGTGACTTTTAAATCACGTTCTTCAAGAATAGCCGCTAAAGAAGACGCTGCAATTCCTTTGCCTAAAGAAGAAACCACTCCGCCTGTAATAAAGATAAATTTTGTCATATAAGATGAATTTATGCTTATAACCTATTTAGTATTAAGATCAATTAAAAACCGTCCATTCTACCATTAAAATATACTAGTACGGTAACCTGTAAGTTTTACTAATAACCCTAGAAATATCAGTTGGGCGCGGATTTATAATGCAAGTCGCTGGTTTCACAGTACTTTGAAAAAATCTTAGTCTCACCCATTAGGTTAGGCGGGCATTTTTTTTGAAGTACTGTGAAACCAGCGGATTGTGCTAGAAACCTTGCTCCAACTGATTTTTCTAGGATAATGCGGCGAGGATAGTTATTCAAGAGCAAGGTAAATATGTGCTGGCAAACAGGCTCTGTCAAACTTATTCAACACAGCTATCGTAAATTAGTCAGTCACATTATTAGTTAAACTTACTGATTACTGCACTAGATGGTTTTCTTTTCTGTTACTTAATCTTATAGTAATCAGGCTTTCTATCTTTCAGCCCATATTTAACCAAAAAACGAAGCAAGGATAAGCTAAACCCCTTAGATCCAGCTGCACCACTAAAAATTCGACTGACATGTCCACTAATCCAAGGCGTCAGTATTCTATTAAACCAATTATCTTCCAAGCTATCACCTACTTTAATTGCGGTCATTAATCGACCGTTATAGTAATAACTTACAATTTCAAACCATGCTTGAAGATGCTGTTTAATTATATCTTCGTAATCTGATAGCGGCTTATCCTGCTCTAAAACCTCTGCCAATTTATAAGCACTATCCATAGCTAATAACATCCCACTAGAAAAAACAGGATCAATAAATCCTCCTGAATCACCTAACATAACCCACTTTTTTCCACATAATTTATCAGAAATAGATTGATAATTTTTAAAGCGTAAAACTTCAGTTACTCGCTTGGCATTAGGTGCTAATTGTTTTAATACAGCATCTTTATTTAACAAATTATCATATTGCTGTTCTGCCGTCTCCCCATGTTTTAAAGCATAATTTTCTGGTACTACAAAGCCAAAGGATACTCGTCCAGGTAAAGGAATTCGCCAACACCAACCTTGCTTAATTCTATCGTTATGCACATAACCAGGATCAACCAATTCTGTCTGGTCAACATGAGCGAATAATGCCACATCCTGCCGAGGCCCATTTTCCATTGGAATATCCAGAACACGCCCAATCAAATTCGCTCGTCCAGCAGAATCTACAATTAAATCAGGTTCATTTCTATCCCAATAGTTAGAAGCTTCTTGTAAAGATTTATCATCAAGTTTTATTTGTCCTTCTTCATCAACGGTCAGTTCAACTTTACGAGCTACCACTCTAGCTCCAGCTTTTATTGCAGCATTTAACAGTGTTTGATTAAATTTATCTCTCGGGACATTGTAAGCGTATGAGGGTAAGTCGCTCGGCGTGTCAGAAAAACGAAAATCAAACACTTCCGTTGCATCAAAAGTAAAACAAGCTCCAGGTTTATATATACTGTATGAAGCCACTTCTTCTTCAACACCCAAATCTTTAAGCATAGGAATAATCATTGGAACTAACGACTCGCCCACTAAAATAGGTGCTTTTTCTTTTGTTGCGAAGATTACAACTTTGTAACCTTTTTTACTTAATAAAATTGCTAGTGTACTTGCTGCTGGCCCACCACCTATGATGGCTATATTTTTTTTTGAAGACATATCTTTCATTTTTACCCAACCCAAACTCTAGCATTTCTAAACATTCTCATCCACGCGCCATCTTCTTTCCAGTCATCAGGATACCATGAGTTTTGTAGTGTTCGAAAACATCTCTCTGGATGTGGCATCATAATGGTAAATCGACCATCTTCCGTTGTCAGTCCCGTTATTCCTTCTGGTGATCCATTTGGGTTGGCGGGAAAATTAGTCGTTATATCACCATAATTATCAATATAATTTAAAGCAACCAAGGTATTTTCTGCATCAGATGAATCAGTAAAATCAACTCGCCCTTCTCCATGCGCAATAACAACTGGCAACATTGACCCTTCCATTCCTTGCATTAAAATTGAAGGTGATGGTTGTATTTTAACCATTGAAACTCGGGCTTCGAATTGTTCTGAATCATTACGTTTAAATTCTGGCCAATACTCGGCACCTGGAATGATTTCTTTTAGACCTGCCATCATTTGGCAGCCATTACAAACGCCTAAGCCAAAAGTATCTTTACGCTTAAAAAAAGACGCAAATTCTTCTCTGGCTTTGGCATTAAACAAGATTGATTTAGCCCACCCGCCACCCGCGCCAAGCACATCACCATAAGAAAACCCACCGCAAACAACCAAGCCTACAAAATCTTTTAAGGTGACTCTGGCATGAATAATATCAGTCATATGCACATCTATTGCACTAAACCCAGCACGATCAAAAGCTGCAGCCATTTCCACATGTCCATTAACACCCTGCTCTCTTAAAATAGCGACTTTAGGTCTTTCTGAATTGGAAAATTTAGCGGTTATATCCTCATTAATATCAAAAGTTAAAGTTGCCATTAAACCTGGATCTTTATTATCTGCAATAGACTCAAATTGTTGCAATGCGCAATCTGGATTATCACGTAATGCCTGCATTTTGTAACTTACTTCAGACCACCGTCGTTGTAACTTGGCTCGGCTGGCGGAATATATTTCCTCTCCTTGATAAGAAATATTTAATTGTTGCTGTTCTTCGATCACCCAGCCGATTAAATACATACATTGTTCTAAACCAGCTTTGTTTAATAAATCAATGACTTCATCAACATTATTCTCTTTAACTTGAACAACAGCACCTAACTCTTCATTAAAAAGAGCAGCTAAAACATCACCATTTTCTCCAACCAAGCTATCCAGCTCTATTTCTGCACCTTTACGACCGGCAAAAATCATTTCAGATACGGTTGCCAGTAACCCTCCATCAGAACGATCATGATAGGCTAATAATTTATCCTGACTATTCAGCGTTTGAATCGCATTAAAAAAAGATTTAAAAACAGAGACTTCATCTAAATCAGGGGACTCGTTGCCCACCTGGTTATAAACCTGTGCTAAAACAGACCCACCTAATCGGTTTTTTCTTGCCCCTAAATCAAGCAAAATCAAAACACTGTCTTCATCTTTTAACTCAGGCGTTAAGGTTTTACTTATATCTATAACGGGAGCAAAAGCCGTGATAATTAATGATAAAGGTGAAGTCATTACCTTATCTTTACCGTTATCATTCCAGACTGTTTTCATCGACAAAGAATCTTTACCCACCGGAATTGCAATACCTAATTCAGGGCAAATTTCCATACCTACTGTTTTTACGGTATCAAATAAAGCTGCATCCTCACCTTCACTTCCCGATGCAGCCATCCAGTTTGCAGAAATCTTTACTTTATTTAGCGATTCTATTCGAGCAGCGGCTAAGTTAGTTAATGATTCTGCTATCGCCATTCGACCCGAGGCAGGTGCATTAATAATGGCTAATGGCGTTCTTTCTCCCATCGCCATTGCCTCACCGGTGAATGCCTGAAAACCAGAAGCAGTGACAGCAACATCAGATACCGGAATTTGCCAAGGCCCAACCATTTGATCTCGTGCAACCAGTCCTGTTACTGAACGATCACCAATATGAATAAGAAAACTTTTATCTGCTACTGCTGGAAATGCCAATACTCTATCAATAGCATTAGATAACTCAATATCAGTAGTGTCTAACGCTTTTAAATTACATTTAATATGTTTAACATCTTTATGTATTTTTGGAGATTTGCCAAATAAAACTGACATAGGAATATCAACAGGCATACCGCCCAACCAGTCATCACTTAAACTTAAATGTTCCTCGTTTGTTGCTTCACCAATCACAGCATATAGGCAATGCTCACGTTCACAAAATAACTTAAATAAGTCTAATGATTTTGGACTAATTGCAACTACATAGCGTTCTTGCGCTTCATTACACCAAATTTGCATCGGTGACATGCCTTTATCCGCACTATTCACATCTCGCAGTTCAAATCTCCCTCCTCTATCACAATCATGGATAATTTCAGGCACTGCATTAGACAGCCCCCCTGCCCCAACATCATGAATTGAAATAATCGGTGTCTCATCACCCATTGCATTACAATGATTAATCACTTCCTGACAGCGGCGTTCCATTTCAGGATTTTCTCGCTGCACAGAAGCAAAATCCAGTTCTGCAGCACTTTCACCGGATGTTTGAGAGGAAGCAGCACTACCACCTAAACCAATTAACATAGCAGGACCACCCAATATAATAATCAGAGAGCCAGCAGGAATTTTATGTTTATCAACTAGCATAGGTCGAATATTACCCATACCACCAGCTATCATAATTGGCTTATGATAGCCCCTATATTCGTTATCTTTACCTGTTTCTGAAGCTTGCTCAAAACTCCGAAAATATCCGGTAATATTTGGGCGGCCAAACTCATTGTTAAACGCAGCACCTCCTATTGGCCCTTCTAACATAATATCTAAGGCAGAAGAAATTCGTTCTGGTTTACCATTATTTTTCTCCCACGGCTGCTCGAAACCAGGAATTTTAAGATGGGAAACCGTAAAGCCGGTTAACCCTGCTTTAGTTGAAGACCCTCTCCCAGTCGCGCCTTCATCGCGAATTTCACCCCCCGAACCCGTGGCAGCACCTGGATAAGGAGAAATGGCGGTAGGATGATTATGAGTCTCTACTTTCATTAACAAATGAGCATCTTCTTCTACATAACTATACTCACCCGAATATGGATTTCGAATAAACACATCAGCCTTTGAACCTTCTGCCACCGAGGCGTTATCACTATAAGCCGACAAAATCCCTGCCGGGTTTTTATCAGCAGTATTACGAATCATGCTAAATAATGATTTTGCTTGATCTTCTCCGTCAATTGTCCAGCTCGCATTGAATATTTTATGCCGACAATGCTCAGAATTTGCCTGGGCAAACATCATTAACTCAACATCACTTGGGTTTCTACCCAAAGCTTGAAAACTATCGGTTAAATAATCAATTTCATCCTCAGATAAAGCTAACCCTAAATCAGAATTAGCAGCAACCAACGCTGTTCGGCCTTGCTCAACAAGTGATATTATCGCTAATGCTCGTGGTTCATGATGAATAAATAAATCAAATTTTTCATCATTTTCAAAAACACTTTGAGTCATCCTATCATGGATTAAAGGGTATAGTTTTTGCCTGTCTTCATCACTAAGCTGCTTTTGAGAACTTACAATTGTATATTCCAGCCCTCTTTCTATTCGATTGATTGAACCCAGCCCACATCGCTCTAATATTTCAGTTGCCTTACTAGACCATGGAGATATAGTTCCTGGGCGAGGCACAACTAAAAATGTAGATCCTTTTATTTGCTCAGGTTTTGTAAAGCCATATACCAACAAGCGATCGAGCATCTGTACTTCTTTTTCGCTTAGTTCTTTATTAGTCTCAACAAAATGGACAAACCTAACTGATAAATTAGAAACAGTAGAGCTTAAGAATTTAAGCTGAGTTAGTAATTGATTTAAACGATATTTAGAAAGAGCAGAGGTTCCAAGAATTTTTAACATGGATTTATCTAATTTAAAAGTAAGAGGTTTACTAGGGCGCAATTAATAAGGAATGTACAATGAAAATACAGCCACGATTCAAAACAGCTTTACTTTTTTTCTTCACCAGGATCTGGATTTGGGTCTTCCTTAATTTGTCCATATAGCAGTTTAAGCAATACAAGCCCTGTTCCATCTGACACCTCTTTTCCATCACTATCAAGAACAAAGACCTCTGTAGCCTCCTTTTTATCAACCAACTTGACTTTATATTCCTTTTCTTTTGCAGGATCAGAACCAAAAATAAATAAAAACTCATCCCAAAGAGAGCCATCTTCTACTTTTTCAAACTCCGGATCATATTGAATGTGATAAAGACCATTGAGTACATCTCTATTTGTTATTTCAATAGAGTGTCTGCTTAATGCTTTACCTACTATTCTCCAAGACCTAATAAACGAATCTGAAATTCTTATCCTGGTAGAAGCGTCATCAGAATACTCTATTAGATCAACAGGCACAGAACCTTGGTTATCTTTGTATGCAAAACCACCATCCTTTTCTGAAATATTTTCTTCAGAATTGATAGAAAAACTTTCTTGAACAGTTTGACTATGATTTCCTGAAAGATCGGATGGAACCGTTAATTCTGGAATTTCCTTGGTTAACTGATAATCTTTTTCTTTATCAGGAAAATAATCTGCAATATAACTACAAGCAGGCGTTATAGAAATTATAAAAAGACTAATGAGTAACCGGGTTAAATTTAATTTCATCATCTAGATCACTTCTGCCTGTTGCATAGCATTTCGTACGACCTCAAAACAATCATCCGTTAACCAGGTTAAGGGCAACCGAATACCTTTTTTGATTAACCCCATTTCCGACACTGCCCACTTAACTGGAATAGGATTAGACTGAATAAACAACTTATGATGTAACCCTGTTAATTTAGCATCAATTGCTTTAGCAGAACTATCATCACCTTGTATTGCCGCTCTAACCATTTGATGTACTAACTTAGGTGCAATATTACCCGTAACAGTAATTGACCCATTCCCACCTAATAAACAGAAATCACAACTTGTTTCATCATCTCCTGAATAAATAGCAAAATCTTTTCCACATAAATCACGAATTGTTTTAAGCCTATCTAACTGCCCCGTTGCTTCCTTAACACCTACAATATTATCTATAGTCGATAATTTTCCAATAGTTTCTGGTAGCATATCGCAAGCAGTTCGCCCCGGTACATTATATAAAATCTGAGGAATATCGACTGCTTCTGCAACTGCTTTATAATGAAGAAAAAGTCCTTCTTGTGTGGGTTTGTTATAATACGGTGTTACCAGCAAACAAGCATCAGCACCTACCTGTTTTGCTCTTTGTGTCAGCATAATAGCTTCTGATGTTGAATTAGCACCAGTTCCAGCAATAACAGGAACCCGTCCTCCAACATAATTAACAACCAATTTTATGACATTACAATGCTCATCCTCATTAAGTGTTGCTGACTCACCGGTAGTACCCATAGCAACAATAGCATCAGTTCCCTGCTGAACATGGTACTCCACTAGTTTTTTCAAACTAGGCTCGTCTACTGCGCCGTTGTCATCCATGGGTGTTATTAAAGCAACGATACTACCTTGAATCATGTAACACTCTCGCCCGAAATAATATTAAATAGAATTGGAGCATTATAACAGTTTATTTTGCCAAAAAACGACGTTTGACTAAAAACAAAAACCACACAAATCTATTATGAATTCATAATAAAAAATACCAATCAAATTTATCCAAATTTACCTTCTATTTATATTTAAGCTCTTTTTAAGTTAAATTTAATTTAAATTTAAGTTAAAACTTGTCATATTAATATGGCGGGACTAATTATGGCGGGACTAATTAAGGCATAAACGCACCTAAATACAGTTCAGATACATATAGTTCATGTTTCTGATAAATTATATTTTTTTGGAGTTATATTAATGATAAATTTAAATAAAAAATTGCTTGCTGTAAGTATAGCGATCGTTCTTGGTAGTAAGTACCCACGTAAAATTAATTTAACGAAAAAAGGTATAAAATAAACAATTATTTACTGCCTTAACTTCAAGTGATATACATCAAAGAATTAACGATCGAAGAAATCATCACCTTAAACGAGATGC
>JAKIVF010000124.1 GCA_021647145.1 Methylococcaceae bacterium
TTAGGTATTGTTACTGGTATGGTAGCTGGCCTGGGGACTATTACGCCTGCCTCAGGATTTGTCGGGCCTTTGGGAGCTTTGGCAATAGGAGCTACCGCGGGTGTTGTATGCTTTTATGCAACACAATATCTTAAGCGATCGTTAAAGATTGATGATTCCTTGGATGTTTTTCCTGTTCCTGGTGTTGGTGGTATCACTGGCTCATTGTTGACAGGGGTTTTTGCTGCTAGTAGCTTTGGAGGGTTAGGGTTGGCAGAAGGGGTGTCAATAGCTGACCAAGTTGGTGTTCAGGCCTTGGCAATCGTAGTAACTATATGTTGGAGTGCAATTTTTAGCTATATTATCCTGAAAATTATTGATTTATTGATTGGTTTGCGTGTGACTGAAGAAGAAGAGGTTGTAGGTCTGGATATTGTTTTGCATGAAGAAACTGGCTATTATAATTTGTAGTCTTTACTTTATTATAATAAAAGTTTCAAACCTTAGTTATTAAAAGTATTTTCTATATACTTCGTATAGTCATAGATACGAAGTATAGCTTGGAGTTTTTGTTTATACTTTGCGTGATTTAGGTGAGGTTTTTAGTTGGTTAGCTATTTTTTGTAACTTACTTCTAAACTGATGTATTGCTATCTATGTGCCCGTTCCAGTGCCTATAGCTTTTGACAAAAATAAACGTATCTTAAATTCATTTCAGTGAGCAAAAGAAGTATCTCTGGTATCAATCTCTATATACAGTATATAATAATGGGCTTTGAATCATTTTTTTTTACTAAATTTCACCGGAAAAAAGCATGCTGGGTAAGCTGGTCAAAGTAATAGTTGGAACTCGTAATGATAGGAACGTTAAGAAAAAGCGTGCATTGGTTGATAAAATTAATGCTTTCGCTGCTAAATTTAAAAATCTATCAGACGATGAAATAAAAGCAAAAACACAGGAATTTCGTCATCGGCTTGAGCAAGGTGCAAAACTTGACGTATTAATTCCTGAAGCTTTTGCTTTAGTCAAAGAAGGATCATCTCGCGTTTTTGGAATGGAGCATTATGATGTACAGATGATTGGCGGAATGATCCTGAATGATGGCAAAATTGCCGAGATGAAAACAGGGGAAGGAAAAACTCTGATGGCAACATTGGCGGCTTACTTGAATGCTTTGCCGGGTACAGGTGTACATATTGTCACAGTGAATGATTATTTGGCGGCAAGGGATGCTGAATGGATGGGAAAACTTTATTCCTTTTTGGGCTTGACAGTAGGTGTAATTGTTAGTGATTTAGATCATTCACAACGTAAAGAAGCGTACGCAGCTGATATTACTTATGGAACTAATAATGAATTTGGCTTTGATTATTTGCGAGATAATATGGCATTTAGTCTTGAGCAAAAAGTTCAGCGAGAATTGAATTTCGCCATTATTGATGAAGTTGATTCAATTTTGATTGATGAAGCCAGAACACCGCTCATTATTTCAGGTCCCACTGAAGAAGGAACTGAAGTTTATCTTAAAGTCAATAAAATTGTGCCATTTTTAACTGCACAGAAAATTGTCGAGGATAAAGATGAGCAAGAAAGAATGCCTGGCGATTATTTGGTCGATGAAAAAAGTAAACAAATTCATTTAACAGAAGAAGGGCATGAACGGATAGAACAACTCATGGTTGTGCATGGTCTGATGGACGAAGGTGCTACTCTGTATGATGCTGCAAATATTCGACTAATGCATTACTTAAATGCATCGTTGCGAGCCCATGCTTTATTCCAAAAAGATGTTGATTATGTAGTCAGAAATGATGAGGTCATTATAGTTGATGAATTTACTGGCAGAATGATGACGGGAAGACGATGGTCTGATGGTTTACATCAAGCGGTAGAAGCAAAAGAAGGTGTGAAGGTTCAAAATGAAAATCAGACATTGGCATCTATTACTTTTCAAAATTACTTTCGCTTATATGAAAAGCTGTCAGGTATGACAGGGACTGCAGACACTGAAGCATTTGAATTAAATAAAATCTATGGGTTGGAAGTTGTGGTTATTCCAACTCATAGAGAGTTGATACGGAAAGATCATGGGGATTTAATTTATCTGACCAAAGGAGAAAAGTATCTTGCAGTTGTAGAAGATATTAAGGACTGTGCCCAGCGAGGACAACCTGTTTTAGTGGGTACTACATCTATTGAAAATTCAGAGATTATCTCTCAACTTTTAAAAAAGCAAAATATTAAGCATGAAGTTTTGAACGCAAAACAGCATGAACGAGAAGCCCATATTGTAGAAAATGCAGGGATGCCTGGTCAGGTAACTATTGCAACTAATATGGCGGGGCGTGGTACTGATATTGTATTGGGTGGAAACCTTGAGGCTGAGCTAAAATCTTTGGGTGAGGAAATTACAACAGCAGAGAAAGAAAAAATTCGTGGAGCATGGCTAGATAGACATCAAAAAGTGTTGAATAGTGGTGGTTTACATGTGATAGGTTCAGAAAGGCATGAGTCGCGCAGGATAGACAATCAATTAAGAGGTCGTTCAGGGCGACAAGGTGATCCTGGGTCAACACGGTTTTATTTGTCATTAGAAGACGATTTGATGCGTATTTTTGCTTCTGAGCGTGTTTCAAAATTAATGAAATCTCTAGGAATGGAAGAAGGTGAAGCAATTGAGCACCCTTGGGTAACAAGAGCCATTGAAAATGCACAAACCAAAGTAGAAGGTAGGAATTTTGACGTGCGTAAAGAAATATTAGCTTATGATGATGTTGCAAATGATCAAAGAAAAGTGATCTATGAGCATCGAAATGAGTTAATGGCGGCTGATAATATTAGCGAAATGATTACTAACATCCGTAAAGATGTTCTTAATGATGTCATCACTAAATATATTCCTGCTAAAACCATGGAAGAACAGTGGGATATTCAAGGGCTAGAAGATCATCTTTCTGACGAATATCTTTTAGAACTTGATCTTCAGGATAAGTTAGATAATGATAGTTCCTTTCAAGAGAATGATCTAAGAAGTTTTGTCATTAATGCTTTAGAACAAAGTAGTAACGACAAAAAAGAAAAATCAACACCAGAAGTAATGCAACATTTTGAGAAATCAGTTATGTTGCAAGTGTTAGATAATAGCTGGAAAGAACATTTAGCGGCAATGGACTCATTACGGCAGGGTATTCACTTTAGAGGATATGCTCAAAAGGATCCAAAGCAGGAATATAAACGTGAATCATTTGATATGTTTACTAGCTTGCTTGATCATATTAAATATGAAGTAGTAGGTATTCTAGCTAAAGTCCAAGTAGCTCAAGAAGAAGATGCAGAGGCAATTGATGAGCAGAGACAAACACCACAAGAGATGAGTTTTGAACATGCTGAAGCAGGGCTTGCTACTGAAGTTACAGAAGCTCAAGCCGTACAGGAATCTAATGAGCCGGTAGAGGTAGAGGAACCCTTTGTAAGGGAAGGAAAAAAGGTAGGGCGTAATAGCCCTTGTCCTTGTGGCTCTGGAAAGAAATATAAACAATGTCATGGTAAGTTGACTTAGGTAACCACTGGAAGCAAATAACCTGTACTAAAGCATAAGAATCGCTAACCTTTTGGTCTTTTGCTTCGGATACATATCCTGTTATGTGCCTTATGCAACAAGACCAAAGACAAACAAAAATTCCTCGCAATTTGGGTGGGCTATTTATTTCTAGCAGCCTTAGCTTCTGCGTTAGTTTTATAGCTTTGGACTTGGTTTATGAGTTTTATGTTCATTAAGTTCAAAGTCTTCACTTCTCTAGCTTTAAAGTAAAAGCGCGAAAAAATTAATCATAATAATTTAAGAATGCAAAGTTATTGAAATGAAATAATATATAGTTCATGCGATTGTGTTCTCATTTTAACAGTTGTACTTTGCATATAAAGCAAGTTTGCTTTATTTTAGTTAGGTTTTTTCTATCCACAAAGCAATAAATAATTAATAACGGTCAAAATATGCCAAATAGAACCTTTGAAAAAAGTAAGCCAAAAGCAAATATCACCACTCTTCCTGATTTGGGAATGGATAAAAAGGATTTTGTTGCTGATTTTAAACGATATTATAGTCACCGATTAGGCAGAGACGCTGCATGTCGTTCTCCACATTATGCTTATGAAGCACTGTCTTTAGCGGTTAGTGACAGATTAATTGAACGGTGGAAAAAAACTTACAATACTTATAAAGAGCAAGATTGTAAAAAAGCGTTCTATATTTCAATGGAATTTTTGATGGGAAGAGCTTTGAGTAATGCTATGTTAAATCTGGGTATTACAAATACCGTAGAAAAAGCACTATTCGATCTTGGCTTAGATATGGAAGAACTGATTGATAGTGAACCAGATGCAGGTTTAGGAAATGGAGGGCTAGGGCGGTTAGCTGCATGTTTTATTGATAGTTGTGCAACACTACAATTACCTGTTACAGGGTATGGGTTGCGTTATGAATATGGAATGTTTACTCAAGCTATAGATAATGGTGAGCAGATAGAAAAGCCAGATCATTGGTTGCGTAATGGAAATGTATGGGAAATTGAACGTCCAGAATATACAGTACGAATTAAGTTTGGTGGGCATACAGAGAAGCACACTGATGCAAATGGGAATGAGATTGTTAACTGGGTGAATACTAATGATATATTGGCAATACCTTATGATACTCCAATCCCAGGATATCAAAATGGGACAGTTAATACTTTACGGTTGTGGAAATCAGAGGCAACCGAAGAATTCAATTTACAAGAATTTAACGCAGGCGAATATGCCGAGGCGGTCGCTGAAAAAAATACAGCTGAAAATATTACCATGGTGTTATATCCAAATGATGCCAATGAAAATGGTAAAGTTTTGCGGTTGCAGCAACAATATTTATTAGCATCTGCCAGTTTACAGGATGTTGTTGCAAACTGGGTGGGTCGGCATGGTGCTGATTTTACACATTTTGCTGAAAAAAACTGCTTTCAGTTAAATGATACACACCCAAGTATTTCAATAGCTGAGCTTATGCGATTATTAATGGATGAGCATGGTTTGAACTGGGACAATGCATGGGAAATTACACGTAATACCATGGCATATACAAATCATACCTTGTTGCCAGAAGCCTTAGAAAAGTGGTCTGTGGGGCTAATGCAATACTTGTTGCCACGAGTTATGGAAATTATTTTCGAGATTAATGCGCGATTTTTGACTGAGGTTTCTGAACATTGGCCTGGAACAACAGAATATTTGGCTAGAATGTCGATTATTGAAGAGGGGCAGGATAAGCAAGTTAGGATGGCTTATTTGGCAATTGTTGGTAGTTTTTCTGTTAATGGTGTAGCAGAATTACATTCGCAGTTATTACGGGATGGATTGTTTAACGATTTTTATCAATTGTGGCCAGAAAAATTTAACAATAAAACCAATGGAGTAACTCCAAGGCGCTGGCTTGCTGCATGTAATCCTGATTTAGCAGAATTAATTACAAAAACCATTGGTGATGGTTGGGTTACGGATTTATCTCAGTTAGAAAAACTAAAGCCTTATGCTGATAAACCTGCATTTAGAAAAAAGTGGTTTGCATTGCAACAGTCTAGTAAACAACGGTTAATTGATTATAAAACACAAGAGTTGGGTGTCGATTTAGGGCTTAGTGTAGAGGCATTATTTGATGTGCAAGTCAAAAGGATTCATGAATACAAACGTCAAATATTAAATGTTTTACACGTGATCCATTTATATAACAGAATTAAACGAGGAGATACTAAAAACTGGGTATCTCGCTGTGTATTAATTGGAGGTAAAGCTGCGCCAGGGTATGTGATGGCAAAGAAAACAATTAAGCTGATTAATAATGTGGCGAATGTTATTAATAATGACCCTGATGTAGGAGATAAACTAAAGTTAGTATTTTTACCTAATTATCGAGTTTCGGCTATGGAAAAAATATGTACGGGCGCTGATTTATCTGAACAAATTTCAACTGCAGGAAAAGAAGCATCTGGCACTGGGAATATGAAATTTATGATGAACGGCGCTATTACTATTGGGACATTAGATGGAGCAAACATTGAAATTAGAGAAGAAGTAGGAGAGGAGAATTTCTTCTTGTTTGGTCTAGATGAATCAGAAGTACAGGCATTAAAATCTCACTATAACCCATGTGAAATGATTGAAAAAGATAGTGATCTTAGGGAGGTTATAAACTTGTTAGAGTGTGGTCATTTTAATCAATTTGAACAAGGAATTTTTGATGATATTCTTGCTGCATTAAAGAGTCCACATGACCCTTGGATGACAATTGCAGATTTCCGCAGTTTTGTCGATGCTCAGCAGAGAGTTAGTGATGCGTATAGTGATAAAGAACATTGGACTAAGATGAGTATTTATAACACGGCATCTAGTGGAAAATTTTCAACAGATAGGACAATTACTGAATATGCTAATAATATCTGGGGGTTATCCACTATTAACGTAAAAAAATAAATGTTCGACATTGTATTATTTGAGCCAGAGATTCCGGCTAATACAGGTAATATAATTAGATTGTGCGCTAATACAGGCGCGCAATTACATTTAATTCACCCTTTAGGTTTTGATTTTGACGATAAAAAACTTCGTCGAGCGGGGCTGGATTATCATGAATGGGTGAATGTACATCAATATGCCTCAATAGGTGATTATGTACATAAAATACAGCCAAATAGAGTCTTTGCATTAACCACAAAAGGAACTCGAAATTATGTTGATGTTTCTTATCAAGAAAGGGATGCTCTATTATTTGGGCCAGAAACAAGAGGTCTTCCTGATGAGTTTCTTAATCAACACAATCAAGAGTTAAAGCTTTATTTGCCTATGAAAGCAGAAAGTAGAAGTTTAAATCTTTCCAATACAGTGTCCGTTGTTTTATTTGAAGCATGGAAACAGTTAGTTTTTTGTGGAAGCAAAGAGATAAAAGAATAATTTTTAAACAAGAGTTTTCATATTTCAGTCAAGAGCTATAGTCCAATCTTTAAAATTGTAGCTGAAGAGGAAAATACCTCCGTTGGGACACCTAACGTTTGTTTTAGAGTAACATCTCTGTCCCAAGGGTTTTCAATATTTGATATTTCATGCATCTGTTTAATGGTAAGATTTAATGGGAAATAATAAGGTGAAACCAGCACCATATTAACCAAAGGAAAATCACTACCATATACACTACCATATATTCGTCGCCCTTTAAGTCTAGGATCTTTTAGTGCATTAATTAAGTGGCTATGGTGTCAAATAATAATTATTTAGCATAATTAGTCCGCTCTTAAAAAGTAGCAGGAACCGACTTTAAAAAAAGCAAAATTCCTCAAAAATTATCTGATGGTTTCAGGGGCAAAATCTTTTGTTGTCTCGTGCTCCTAAATATTATTTTCGCAGATAAAATTTGCACAAAAAGAAGCAAAATGGCTTCTCTTATCCATTTTTCCATTAATTATAAAACCCCTCATCAAAAAACTAAAGAAATGAAAAAAGTGGCTTAAATTCTTTCCAAAAAAACACTTGACCACTACACATTTAAGAAAAATTTGAGTTAGCCTAAAGTCGGTTTTTAAGTGGCCAATAACTGGTTCTATCGCGGTTCGTCAACGACAACGTTTTCTTTTTTATCTCGCTGATAACGGTTGTCCCTTTTTTTGAGTGGAGCGGACAAAATGATTTCGGTATTGCCATACTGTTTCTTGCCTCGATAGGGGCGTTTTTTAAGCTAGTTGTCGAATAAATACTTTGCAAACTTGGGGGCCACCCTCATTGGTGGCATGATACTAAACGCTCAACGTAATAATGAGCCTCCATGGTGCGTGATCCTTATGCCTAGTGGTGGGGAAGAGAGACGCTGTGAAGCATTACCCTATCTTTTTTTTACCTTAGTACGATATTTTTTGTTGATGAGCTATATTTATACTTGATTAGCCATTTTTTATATTATTTTATTAGGAGTTTGAAATGCAGAAAAAAATTGAGTGTGGTGAGGTTTGGTGTGGTACAAATGGTAAAGACGTTAATGTTACTACTAATGGAATTGAGGCAAGTCTTTTTTCGGCGGCATGCGATGGGGGAAAAGGTGGGGATATTTATTACTTTAGCGTCTGTAACAGTGATTTATTATCTCGGATCTCAATTGCAGATGTAATGGGACATGGCAAGGCAGTAGCTGATATAAGCGAGTTTATGTGTAACTCACTTCGAGATAAAATGAATAATACTCAAGGGAATGAAGTTCTAGCTGACTTGAATGTAGCAGCAGTTGATTATGGTTATAAAGCATTGACAACAGCAATGGTGGTTGGTTGGTATCGTGAACAAAAAACATTATTTTTCAGTTACGCAGGTCATCATCCTGCATTTGTTCGACGTAAAACTGATATTCAGTGGTGTAGTTTAACTCTGCCAAAGTCAGAACATGCTATCAATTTACCCTTAGGAGTTGGTCGTGAATATACCTATGAACAATCATCTATCACTCTAGAGTCAGGAGATGCGCTTTTTATCTTTACCGATGGGGTTCTTGAGGCAAATAATTCTGAGGGTCTTTTTTTTGGCGAAGAAAACTTGAAAAAAGTATTGAATGAAAATAGTAGCAATGACCCTTTGGAGATAAAATCTAATATACTGATGAAATTAAATACCTTTACGGGTGGTGATTTTTCCCATGATGATATAACTTTCATGGCTATTAGAATAAAATAATCCTGAGCAAATGCTTTTCTAAAAAATTTATTAGAATATTTTTTATAAGCATGAAAAACTTAACAAGTGACTATGGTGTCAACTAATAATTACTGAGCATAATTAACCTCCCATTTGATACCATGCTCCTAGCATAGAATATAAGATAACAATCATCTTTTTGACACAAGCAACAAGCAATAAGAGCAAGTTTTTTGGGTTTTCCATCCGCTACTAACTGCTCATTTTTAGATTTTAAAAATTGGGTTACATTATATCGCCGACATCATTGCTATAAATATGACCGTACGAATTTGATAACGGTCACCTTTGATTTTTCGCTGTCCTTTGTATGAAGCACTTTCTCGATTAAAAGGCGCTACACCAATTAAAGCTGCCGCTTGTTTATTACTAATAGATCCTAGTTCAGACATATTAGAGAGCAGAGAAAAAGTGACGGTATTATCAATAGTTTTTTATCGATTTTGTCTATTTGATTTTTTATCACAGTAAGGATAGGCTTGATTATGAAGGTTATCTCTTTATGTATGATTTTAAGCCTATTTTTTTCATAGTCTGCATGGTTATAAGTTGCCTTCTCCTTGCACTGGCTTTGACCCTGAGAACATGACATACATTAGGCGGTTTGTTGTTGGGCTGATCAAATTGAAAGTTGTGAAAGGCATTTCAAAGAAAATGAGGCAACTGAATAAAAATACTCGAGCAGTTTTTGGGCGAATCTCCAACCGTAGATTTTTAACTTCTTGGGCGGCGTTTTTAAGCTAGTTGTCGCCTAAAGTTGTAAAATTATGCCGCCTCTTTTCTTTCCTTTTCAGCTTTTTGATTATCTGGGTTTAAATGCACTTCTTTAATCTTATCCCAGTTTCTTATTTCACCGCTCCAGCG
>JAKIVF010000125.1 GCA_021647145.1 Methylococcaceae bacterium
TAGCTATATTAGCTTTTATAATTATAAAAGATTGCACTCTACTATTGATTATAAAACGCCTCATCAAAAAACCAAAGAAATGAAAAAAGTGGCTTAAAATCCTTCCAAGAAAACTTGACCATTACAGTTTCTGAAATTTCCATCATGCTTAGAGGCGAAACAGGGGTTGGAAAGGATTTGGCTGCTACGATTATTCACGACTATTCAAATCGGGCTGATGAGTCATTTGTTGTGGTTAATTGTGCTGCGATACCCGAAAACTTGCTCGAATCAGAATTGTTTGGACACTGCAAAGGTGCATTTACAGGGGCGAACGTTGATAAAAAGGGAATGGTTGCAATGGCAGACAAAGGAACTCTTTTTCTTGATGAAATTGGTGACTTGTCTCCCATACTGCAAGCAAAAATGCTGCGAGTTTTGCAGGAAAAGAAATTTTTACCAATTGGTGGAAAAAAAGAAATATATTCTGATTTTCGATTAATTACAGCCACA
This sequence comes from Methylococcaceae bacterium, assembly GCA_021647145.1. GTDB lineage: Bacteria > Pseudomonadota > Gammaproteobacteria > Methylococcales > Methylomonadaceae > QPIN01. The sequence goes on from JAKIVF010000125.1 coordinate 493, forward strand.
CATCGTCCACTTGAGGACTGGGTAAAAAAGGAAAAGTTTCGTCAGGATCTCTTTTACCGTATTAATCAATTTGCTATTACATTACCAAAATTAAGTGATCGTAAGGAAGATATTCCTAAAATTGTTAACCTCTTTATTAATGAATACATGAAGGAAAATAATGTTCATATAGCAGGTTGTAGTGAAGCAGCATTAAAAACGCTAAATAAATACAAGTTTCCCGGAAATGTTAGAGAATTAAAAAACATTGTATACCAAGCCTGTTTGTTTATTGATAATAAAGATAGAAGAATAGGCAAACAAAATATAATAGATAGATTGGCAGATGCGGCTATTGTTGAAAGCTCTTTTCCTATTAAAAATATGGATATTGAAAATAACACTTTATCAGAAGCCTGTGAGGCTTTTGAGCTAAATGTGATTAGATCTGCACTTATTGAGTCTGGAGGGTCAAGAACTAAAGCCGCAAAAAAGTTAAGTGTTCCGAAAAGAACGTTGGCTTATAAATGTAAAAAATGGAACATTAGCCCTGAAAATTTATAACACTCCAATGGCAGATAAAAAGCAAAATATATCCTCATCAATTTTCTTATCACTTTTTTTGGTGTTCCTGGCCATATCAAAACTGGCTTGGGGTGAAAACCAGCAACCTATAAAAAATCCAAAAAAATGCACAGAAATCAAATCATCTTTGGAGCGTCTTACTTGTTTTGATCAATATTTTGAGACACCTATAAAAATAGCAAAGAAGAAAGACCGATCGAACCCTATAATTACTCGACAATTAAAAATAATGCAGATGGCAATGCGTGTTGAAGAAGGTAGAAATGACGGAACCTCCGGCCTTCTTAGAGAAGAAATAGTAGAACATGAATCAGCTGATCAGCAACGTATTATTCTCACAACACCTGCCATTGGCAGCCATCCCCCAAGGCCGTTGCTAATGATTAGCTGTATTAACAACATTACTCGGTTACAGATTGGTCTTCATACTAGCATTAGTAGAGGAAGAGTTAATGTGGCATTGGGCCTAAAAAATCGTACTCAACAAACAGATTATTCCTGGAGGGTGCTTGGTAATGGTCAGATTATTGATGCAGGGCATGGTATTCCCAGTATTAATTTACTTAAAACAATGATTGGCCATACTCGTGTTTTTATTCATTCTGAAGACATGTCTTTGGAAGGTTTAACTTTTGATATTACGGGTTTTACCCATTATATAAAATCATTCCGTATAGCCTGCCACTGGTAATTATTAAATATATAAAATAGTGATGACAGAAACATATATAGACGCAATAAAAAAGCCAATAACTGAAGAAGAAAATACAGCATTAGAAACAGAAGAGTTTATTTTTCTTGAGGAAGAGATGACTAAATTTAGCTCCATGCGTGAAAATTCACTGGATTGGGTTAGAGCAGAAAAAACAGCAGTTGAGATATTGTCCAAGCAATCTAAAGATTTTCGAATACTGGCTCACTTACTTCTTTGCCTTCAACATGATAGAGATGCTAAACGTTTTATTTTAAGTATCCAGGTACTGGCGGGGTTTATTGAACCATTTTGGGAAGCTTCAAAGCCAAAAATTGAACCTGTTAAAAAAGAAATCGTAATAAAGAAAAAAATACTCAAGCAAATGTTAATACGATCCGAACAGGCGATGAGTAAAGTAGATTTAACAGAAGGAGATAGAGCATTATTGCCAGATTTTTCTAAGGCATTGGATCACCTGGAAAAAGTAGTTAGCAAAACGGGTTTAGAGTATGAAGATTACTGGAAGTTTTCAGCTGAATTTGAAAGAAGGTTGCCCGTAGAAGTTTTTGTTCAAAAACAAAGTACAGAAGAACAAAAGACAAAAAAGAATGATTCATCCGAACAAGTTACCACAACCAGCCCATCACCTAGCTCTATTGAAGTGCCGAAACTGGTACTCAATGCTGAGAATGATCGTGAAATAGGACAAACTTTTTTTAAAATGGCATCTTTTCTTAATGGCTCATTTGAAAAAGACCCTTTGGGCTATAGGGTTAGACGGTTTGCCCTGTGGTTTGATATAGCATCCATGCCACCGTTAAAAAAAAATGGAAATACTGAAATGATGGCTGTACCCAACAATATAGTTGATGAATTCAGCGAAGCCTTAAGTGCCAATTGCACTATGGATTTATTGAAAAATATAGAACAGATAGTTTCAACCTACCCCTTTTGGATAACAGGAAGTTATATAAGTAGTCTTGTAGCTGAATCTATTGGTATGGATGATGTGAGTATCGCAATTCAAGAAGAAACTAATCGATTTATCAAGCGTATTCCTGATCTATTGGATGCAACGTTTTCTGATGGGACACCTTTTGCAGATAAAAAGACTAAACGCTGGCTAGCTCAATCTGGGGCTAGCTCTACAGGTGAATCTGGTGAATGGCAAACAAAATTACAAGATGCGATTGAACTCGCTAAACAAGGCCGGTTTAAAAATGGGTTGAATATTCTAGAAAAAGGAATCACAGCATCAAAACAACCTAGAGACAGGTTTTATTGGCGTTTAGCTTATGCTGATTTTTTAGGGAAAACAGGAATGAAAACATTGGCAAACGAAACATATTCTTCGTTAAATTCAGAAATCAATGGTTTTGAGGTGCTTACTTGGGAACCTTTATTGATAGATGAATTACAAGGAAAAATAAAACTTAAAAAAGAAAAAAGTATGATCGAAAAAGTAAAAGGGCTTAAACAATGATATATAGATTTCTAGCATGGCTAGGAAGGCTACGGATATATTTCCGTTTACTAGAGCCTATTTGGAAGCACGTTAAAAATTCAATCCCTGTTCTTCTATTTTTAGGGTTTACTATTTCTTTAGTTGCTGTTTGGTGGTTAGGTCCAAAGTGGGAGTTTAGAGGAGCTTTCCCTCTAGGTTCTACCTTATCACGTGTTTTAGTCACTATTTTTATTTTTTTGATAGCGGCAGTTGGTTATGGCTTTTACTCACGGAGAAAAGTAAAAAACCTAGAACAAGAAAAACTGGACGCTGAAGAAGCTGATGCGGCAAGACCTTATATTGAAGCATTAGAAGGGCGACTAGATGACTCCTTATTGTTACTTAAAGACAACTTAAAGGTTAAGAATTTTCTATATAAACTTCCTTGGTATATGGTGATAGGAGTCGAAGACTCAGGAAAAACCAGTTTGGTTAATCGCTCTGGACAAAAATTTGAGCTGACTACGGTAACGAATGCTTCGGGTAAAACCGATGGAATCAGGAGAAGGCGTGATGCGGTTAACCTTCCCCATGATATAGATTGGTGGATTAGTCACGATGCAATCCTTATCGATCCAGATGGTTTGCTTATCACTCAAAGACCTACGGCAGATGAAACTAATAGCCGATTAGCAGAAAGGCTCTGGCTACATTTTATTGAGTGGGTAGGGAAGACACGAAATAAAAGGCCTCTAAATGGAGTGATCCTGACGATTGATTTTGCCAAACTGGCCAGTCAGCAAGCCAGTGACCGAAAAGCCTATTCGACTATTTTAAGAGCACGGCTAAGAGAAACAATGGAGCAATTAGGCACACGGCTTCCTGTGTATGTTGTTTTAACCAAATTTGACTTAATCAAAGGCTTTGATACGTTTTTCCAGAATATTAGTAAATCGCAAAGAGATGAAGTTTTTGGCATTACTTTTACCTTTGATGCCAAAGCAGATGATAACGACTGGCTGGATGAGCTGGATGTCTGGTATGACAAGTTTATCAGCATTATTAATGAAGAATCGTTTGACTTGATGGCAAAAGCAACAACTTTGCGGGAACGGGAAAACCTGTTCAGTTTTGCAAGAGAATTAATTGGCATAAAACAAGCCTTACAAGAGTTTTTAGCTGATGTTTTAGAAAGTGATCCGTATTCAACTCCGGCATTGGTACGAGGTCTCTATTTTACCTCTGTTTATCAGCATGGTATCCCATCAAACCCTTTTGAAGATGCTTCATCCAAAAACTATCAAATGCCATTGGTTGCCAGTACAGCTTTTCCTGCAACCAGTTCAGCTATTTATTTTGCTCGCTCCTTATTTTTTAAGGTTATTTACCCTGAAGCGGGGCTTGCCGGTGATAATCAACAAGTGGTTGATAAACGCAATAAAGTTATTAAAATTGCTGCTGTTGTAGCAGGTATAGGATTATCTACATTAATTGGTGGCTGGCAGTATTATTATCTCAGAAACAGTCGCTCGACTGACATAGCACTTACAGAAAGCGTTGCCTTTAATAGCATTGATATTTCTGATCGTATCGATACGACAGGGAAAAAACTACTCCCTCCACTTAACCATATTCGTAAAGCAGCGATGGTTTATGCTGATTATGGTGATAAATGGCCTGTGGTTGCAGAGATGGGTTTATATCAAGGACGGACGATTGGGCCAGAAACAGTACAAGCCTATCAAGATCAATTAGCCACCCGATTTTTACCTGAACTGGGAGCGGGTGTGGTTGAATTTATTAACGCCTCCCCCAAAGCCAGTAATGATAAGTTGATGGCTTTGCGCGTCTATCGCATGATTGAAGACATGGAGAACCGACGTAAAAAAATAGTGGTAGATTGGATGGCAAAGCTATGGCAGGATAAATTTCCTGAAAAAAGGCCGATACAAGAACAATTGATGGTACACCTTGATTATGCGATGGATCATGTTAAAGCTGATTTACCTGCCTATAAACGCTGGGTAACTGATACTCAAAAAGAATTGCTGACCATCCCATTGACCAACCGGGTTTACCGAACAATGAAGCAAAATGCAGCATCTGAATTTGCTTCACCATTAGACCTTAGAGCAGCCATAGGTCCAGCTTTTGATATCATTTATAAGAATGAAAGTGAGCGACGAAGGCCTACCGTAGAAGAAGAAATAGAATCGTTTACCGAAGAACCTAATTTTATCGAAAAAGAAGATAGTGAAAATAATATTGTTGAAAATAGTTATTTAATTCCAGCTATGTTAACAGCAGCTGGTTTTAAAGATTATTTTGTTGAGCAAAATGACAATATTACGGATATAGCTTTAGTTGATTCTTGGGTGCTAGGTATCAGAGATAGTGTTAAGTACAGTAAAGAAGATGAAAAAATGTTACGGACTAAGATTCGGACCATGTATGTCGCTGACTATATCAATACCTGGGAAGAAACACTTAACCGACTAGAAGTTCAGGAATTTAAAAATATTCCTCATGCTGTTAAAATTTTAAAATCTCTCGTTGGGAAATACCAGCCTTTGCAGCGTATGGTGAATACCGTCCAGGATAATTCCCAAATTTATGCACCTGCCTCAAAAGATAAAGAGGCAAAAGCAGCACTGCAAACAGACCCTAATCGTAAACGAGCCCATGAAATAGACCAGGCTTTTTCTAGTCTGGCTAATTTAACAAAAGCAAAAGAAAAAACGCCTCCCTATCTTCAAGAAGTGGTTAAATCAATTGATGCTGTTTATGATTATATGCTCACTATTCAGGATGCCTCTGATCAGGGAGGAAAAGCCTTACAAGCAACACAAGATAGGTTTGCATTAAGAGGTTCAGACCCTATTACGGTTCTTGAGCGTATAGCGGATGGTCTGCCAGAACCTTTAAATATTCAACTTAGGGATGTTGCCAAACAATCCTGGCAAGTAGTTCTTATTAGAGCATTACAAGAGCTTGAACGAAAATGGGATGCCGACGTGTATCAATTTTTTGAGCAACGACTTAAGTATAAATATCCCTTTCAAAAAAATCGTCAGGATGCAGCCATCAAAGATTTTGAAGCTTTTTTTGGTTCAAAAGGGATTCTGTCAACATTTTATAATGATCATCTTAGAGTTTTTCTGGAAGATAATCTTGATGCCTTATATTCAGAAGATCGAGGTGAGTATTTAATTAACACTGATTTAATCAAACAACTGGACAAAGCCTGGGCTATTGAAGAAGCTTTTTTTAATACACAAGGTGCGCTCCATGTTCCTTATTCAATTGAACCTATGGGGCTATCAGGCACAAGTCGGCGTAGTGTTCTGAATGCAGATGGTCAAATCATTCCCTACAACCATGGTTCAACGTATCCTGTCGATATGTTATGGCCTAATACCTTGCGCAAAAAAGCGGAAAGCAAGGTGGTGGTGGTTAATCGTCGGGGAGAAAGCCAGATGATTAAATACAATGGACCCTGGTCCTGGTTTAGGTTGGTTCAGCATGCAAATCAAAAAAGAGCGGCTAATAACAGCTTAATATTGAGTTACAGTCTTAATGGAAGTGTGATGAAATATCAGCTTCATTCAGACTCATCAAACAATCCTTTTTCAAGTAATCAGTTAAGACATTACAAGCTTCCTCAGTTTTTATTAAATAAGCCAAAAACAACAGAAGAAGTAAAAAATCGATCACCAAAAGAGGCGATAAAGAAAATAAAAAAAGCGATGGCTGAAAGACAATAATAGAAAGAAAGTGAGAGGTTATTCACAAAACGGGCAAGATGTTGCCCGAAAAATATTTTAATTAAACCTTTAAAAACAACATCCTAAAACATAGCGGGCAAGATCTTGCTCGAAACGGGCAATATCTTGCTCGTTTTTTCAGGCAAAAAACGGGCTTATTGTCCGCAAGGCCATGAAAATAAGGGTTTTCCATTCTGGCATCGTTATTGCATTGTTGATTAACCAGTAAGGAAGACCATTGTCGATAGACCACTCTATCCTCAATGTCAACTTTACCATTAACTCATCAGCCCTTGTTTCACAATGAAACAAGTTTAGTTTTTTATTAAAATATTAGGAGTAAACCATGCCTACAGCTGGATATATAAAAATTATAGGATCAACCTCTGCGAATATGACAGAAGGATCATTATCAACAGCATCAATGGGTAACAAGCATGTAGCGAACCATGATTCAGAAATGATCGTTCATGCAGTTAAGCACGTGGTGACTGTACCGACTGATCCACTTTCAGGTCAACCATCAGGTCAGCGAATACACAAACCGTTTATTGTGACTTTTCCATTGTGTAAAGCGATTCCTTTACTATACAACGCACTGGCATCGGGTGAATTACTGACCGAAGTTGTCTATACCTGGTGGAGAACATCAGATAAAGGTGTACAGGAAGATTTCTTTACCACAACTTTAACAGATGCGATTATTGTGGATATGTCTTTAGCAATGCCTCACGTAGAAGATACACCGAACAGTGATAACTTTACGCAGTTAATCGACGTCAGCATGAGCTATCGTAAAATTGACTGGGCGCATACCAAAGCAAGTTCTGTTGGTTCTGATGATTGGAGAGAGCCGATTGTTTAATCGGACCTGATCAAAGAAAGCCTCGAAAGGGGCTTTCCTTAATAATCAAGAAGAAGGGATGCTAGAGAATTAGATAAACCCTGACTAGGAAAATGATGAAAGAGGTAAGTAATGACGTGGAGATATTCACAAAGTACGGGAATTTTGTATCATAATCGAACACGTATTGCCACAGGGTATTCAGGAAAAGGAAGCTCCAAAAACAGTGGGGCAGATGAAGCTTTAAGAAACCATAATTATATTCAATAGGAAGCCCGGGTAAGAGGTATTTAAGTAATGGTAAAATGTACAAATATAACTTCGAATAAAAACAACTCAAACAGTTGGTATGGAGACTACTTTGATAGAGTAACTGACTATGTTGGAGGTCATTCTAAATCTATTCTGATTACTATTATTGATTTACTACCGATAAAACCAGAATCACCATTCTCGACAGCTTTATTAAAGCATTATGTAGAAAAAAGTGGTCGCCAGTTAAACTTATCGGATATTGCAGATATTCCAAAAGAATGGAAAGATTTTATCGTTAACACTACGCGTGGGCAACTAGGAACTCATAAAATAAACCCCTACAATTCGGGTTTTTTTGATCTAAGAAACTCCCTGGGACACTTTGATGTTCATGTTACAAGAACATCAAATAACCAAAGTCACTATAATATTTCAGATTATTACGCTTTCGGTTATTTTAAAAAGGATACAGCTCAAAAAGGGCGTCATGGGTTTCCTCTAGGAAGCCTTCCAGAAGACAAAATATCTCTATTGAGAAGCCTTTTGCCAGACGAAACCTATTGTAATCCTGGTGGATTCTATGAACAATGGGAGATAACCAAAAATGGCTCAGAAACAATATTATATATTCCTCAAGAATATTTAACAGAAGTAGGTAAACCCTATAATGTTATTGGAAGCTTTACGCAATAATGTTTATCAGGATCTGGGGGGTTATAAATATTTTCTTGTCAGTCATACTAATGCCGAGCTTAATAAAAAAAGCATTAACAATGTTAAGCATCACCAAAACCAGTTTATCTTCATCAGCTTCTCCAGAATCATTCAGTATTGGTTTTTTATTTATGGGTTCCTTTTTCATACTATTTTGTGGAGCATTGATTCTTTTATGCATTAATATAATAGTTCAGGTTTATCAATTAAAAACAGTAAAAAGCAATAAACAATCAATAAAAAATATTATTATTCAAGTAATTATTAGCTTAATAGTTGTGTTTTTATTTTTGTATATACCCAAAACAAACTAAAAAACTGATTATGAAACCGATTCAAGCCGATTATAGGTTTACTTTTACCTGCGTAGCAGGGGAATTTGATGTCATATTTTTTAAACTTAAGGAAGGTTTATCACAAACATTTCATCTCAAAGTGCATTTGTCTCGCATGAACGAAGAGCCCGTCAGCTTTTCAGAAATATTGGATAACCCTGGGACATTGATTTTCTGGAAAGGACTTGAGCCAATCCGCTATCTTAATGGAATTGTAAGTTATTTTCATCAGGGAGGAGCTGGCCATCGCCGCACCCAATATACCGCGGTTCTTACCCCTAGCTATAGCCGTACCCAGTTATACAGCAACCTCAGAATCTATCAGGAAAAAACCGTTCCTGATATTATAAAAATCATTCTCGGCACCGATGGCATTGCCCCGGTTCGGTTTGATCTGGAAGGTGAAC
>JAKIVF010000126.1 GCA_021647145.1 Methylococcaceae bacterium
GGCAGAAAATTCGATTAGCCCACAAAATATTGAAGCTGATATTCGCCAGAAGTTATTACCTATTCTTTTTAAAGCGTGTAAAGAGCTTGGAGCAGGAATGGATCAAGCAAAATCTATTGTTGAGACGGTTGTTAAAATCACTCGTGTTGGTACAGCTGGCTTATGAGTGTTGATATTGTCTATCCCGCTCGTGCTTTAAATAAAAGAGACAGTGCTGATATTCAAAGTATTTTATATGGCGATGAGCTTATCGAGTATGAACTTAAAGAGCGTAAAAGTGATATTAATCGCTTGCTGATTAAGGTACACCCTGATTGTCATGTGGTTGTGCTTGCACCTAAGAGTGCTTGTAGTGATGAAATACAAATGGCAGTAAGAAAGCGTAGTCGTTGGATTTATACGCAATTAAAGCAGTTTAGGTCACAGCTACAGCATGTAACACCGCGTAATTATATCGGTGGAGAAAGTCACTATTATTTAGGAAAAAAATATTTACTGAAAGTTGTCTCTTCAGAAGATAAGCCAAAGATTAAGTTACTTCGGGGGAAGCTTGAAATTACGGTTTCAGGTGAAAATAAAGAGCATCAAAAGAATAAAGTAAAAATGTTAATAAACCATTGGTACAAAGTGCGAGCGAGAGAGGTGTTTTCTCGTCGTCTAGATGCCGTGCTAGGTCAAGCACTTTGGGTTTCTGAATGTCCTCCTATTCGATTATTAGCGATGCAGAATCAATGGGGTAGCTGCTCACCCAATGGACGACTAACCTTGAATACGCACCTTGTAAAAGCTCCACGAGAATGTATTGATTATGTAATATTACATGAGCTTTGCCACCTTGCAGAACATAATCATAGCCCAAGGTTTTATCGCTTGATGAGTGAGGTTATGCCTGAATGGGAAGAAGTTAAGGAACGGTTGGATGGGATGGCAGAGGTTTTGCTAAATGGTGATTGATAGACTATATTTAAAATAGGCAGTTACACAGATTATTTACAGGCTCTTTACAGGCTCAAAATCATATCCAGTGAATCACTTGTAATATCCCCGCCTAACTCTACAAACTTAATAAAATCAGCCTCTTCTAATTGAGTTGGTTTAACTAGCACTGTCATATTTTTTGAGTTCTTACCAGAATATGTCTCGTAAGCACCATTGGCTATACACTCTTTCTCCTTTACTATTTTTAAAATACACTATCTTTCTATTCCTATTGAATGTTGATGCCCTCGTTCTCTTTTGATTATTTGTTTTTGCAAAATAAATAATAATTTATTATTTATTTGAACCCCGCTTTTTTGCAACTGCTCAATACACCTCTTCATTTCATCTCTAATTTTATTGTACTGCTGTTCATTAATGGATTTCTCTTCTTTAAGGTTTTTTTCTATTTTTTTCATTAATTTTTGAAAGTGATTTTCCTCTGGATATTCGGCTCCTTTTTCTTTTTTAATATTCTGTTTAAGAGAACTCTCTTGAAAATCTATCCCATGACGTTTTGCAAAGGTTGATATAGATTCTTGGCGTTTTAACCGACTAAATTGTTTAGCCATTGCATCGTGATTTTCAAGTTCGTCTTTACCTGCATAGACTTTTACACTTTCTTTGTGCCTTGATAAGCTTACATACGCAAGGTGTTTATCAAATGATTGTGTGGCTAATACCATTGCATGGTCTACAGTTACTCCTTGAGATTTGTGTATGGTCATTGCATAGCCATAGGTAATGTTTTGATATTTATTTGTATCAACTTTAATGCTTTTTCCGTTATCGAGTTTAATTAGCAGCTGTGCATTTTTTTCATGTGTTTCTTCAACTGTACCCAATGAACCATTGGTGACACCTAGTTGTTTATTATTTTTTAAGAATAAAATTCTATCCCCTGTCCCAAACTGCTTTTTTCCTTCTGTTGTTTGGGTGGTTATTTCGGTATGTACTTCTCCACGAATAAGAAGTGTTTTCCGAATATTTTGATTAAGCTCTTCTACATCTACCCGCTTATGCGCTAAAACAGCCATATTTTTGCGTGTATGCGTTTCTTTTAAATAATCTCTAACTATGTCGTTGATTGCATCCTGATGTGTTTCTGCTAGCTTTATGCTACCGTTTTCGGCATAAGCATTAATGGCAGAAACTGAGCACCCTTGTGATAGGTTATAAGTTGCCTCTCTTTGCCAGTCTTCTTGCTGTCTTCTAATCGTTGATATTTCAGTAAAACCGTTGATTTCTGACATATCACGAAAAGGATTACCAGCTTGGATAGGTTGTAACTGTTCAGAATCACCTGCTAGTACAAGCTTAGCCCCTGTTTTCTCTACTTCATCAAGGATGCTTTTCATGAGTTTATTATTGACCATACCCGCCTCATCCATCACAAGCACTGTTTTATTATCAAGAGGATAAGAACCATTTTTAATGTCATAAAGTAAGCGATGAATAGTTGAAGATTTAATATCACTACTTTTTTCTAAACCCTCTGCAGCTTTACCTGCTAAGGCAATGCCCTTAACTTTAAAGCCTGAGTCTTCCCATATCTCTTTTGCAGCTTTGAACATGGTTGATTTACCTGCACCAGCAAAGCCGACAACAATAGATAAGCGCTTACTGTTGGTTACTTCATTTATCGCTTCTTTTTGTTCATTCGATAAAAAACTATAGTTACTTTTAACACGTTCTATTGAGGGACTATTAACGCCGTGATTAGAGACACTCGTACCTAGAACCTCAGCAATTTCTCTTATTGACTGCTCCGTTTCTAGTACGTCTTTAGTGGTATAAAATTGAGTTTTCTTGCTTGATTTAGTGAGGGATAATAACTTTTCAGAACAATCCAGCTTTGATTTAATCTCTTCAAAAATATGCTTATCATTAATATGTTTAAATAGTTCTCTGTAAAGATCATGTTTTGAAAAAACACTTTTTCGATCACTAACAAGTTCAATAATTTTATCTGGATTATCTAACAACTCCTTAGTCTTTTGTAACTGAACTTGACGATTATGATCCCCCTTATCTGTTTTTATACCATCCTTTTCTAGCTGGTTTGCAGCTCCCATATGTACTTGTGTTGCAAATTCACCATTGTTGTTTGTGACTTCTAATCCAATATTATTTTCTTGGAAGTATTTGTTTTGATAATCTGCCCATTGATGTCGTATTTGTTCCTCTGCACTGACTCTTCCACGACCACTAAAAGATGGGTTTAAGTGAGTTGCCTTTTTACCAAAACCATTTTCATCAATGACTCTAGTTGTTGTCATTAAATGTGCATGAGGATTATCCGCGCTGTGATAGTGAATATTTATATCTACTGCAACGCCTTCTTTTACAAACTGCTCTTGTGCGAACTGCTTTGCCATTTCAATATATTGCTTTTGGCTTAACTCTTTTGGTAGGGCTATTACATGATCTTTGGCAAGTTGTGAGTCTTTCCTATGTTCTGAATCTTCAACAGCATTCCATAGTGTTTCTCTATCTGTATATGCGATATCAACACCCTCTGGAATCATGATTTCAGAAAAAATAACTTCATGCTTTCGGTGAGCATAGTTGACGGTTAAGCCAATTCTATCATCGTACATTTTATCACCTGAACGATAGGCAGATGCTTTGATAGCACTGTGTCCTTTTGATCGAGAAAGGATACTCGTAGATGCGTATTCAATAGCCATGTTTTAAGTTTTCTCCGATACCAATCGGCGCAATGTTGCACAGCAACATATATTGCGCCTTTGCTATCATCCTTCATAGATAGTCAGTCACTAAACGTCTTATGATTTTAATAGGTTTTAAATAAACTCTAACAACGCAAATGAATTATGTCGTCAAAAACCGTAGAAATTTAAAGAGCAATTCAATTTTCTAGTATTTTAAAGATTACTGATGTAATTTTTAAAAATGACAACAAAACAAACAACTAAGCAACGCATAGAAACAAAGAAAGAGCGTATCGCTCAACTGAAAAAACAGATTGATGCGCTTGAACTAAGGCAATCAAAACGAATACATGCAATCGCCCAAAAAGCGGGCTTGTACGATATTGTTTTTAAGGATGATGAATTGATACAGGTGTTTATAGCATTCATTAATAATGCAAAAAAAACTCAAGAATTCGAGGACTCAAACAACAAATCAACCGATTAAATTTGGAGCATGCTTACCTTATGAATAAAGATAGAAAACAAGATACTCATGAAAAAATACAGCTTGGTGGGTTGGTTGTAAAAGCTGGTTTAAGGAATGCAGACAAGGCGATTATTCTTGGTGCATTGTGTGAACTTTTTTCACTCCTTGATACTAAGTCTGAAAGTAAGATTTTAAAAAAATACTTTGAAATAGGAAGCGATAAGTTTAAAGAATAATATGTCTAAACACGTTACTGAACCCTTTGAAAAAGAAGATCAACAAATCTTAGCGTCAATGGAGGATATAAAAACATATTTATCCAGAAGTTATACATTGGAAAAAATATATGACGTACTTTTCATTATGAAACGGCTTGATATGGACTTTAAGTTATTTAATATTTTAGTAACATCACTATTAACGCTGGATAAAATGCAAAAATCTTTAAAAAGTAGTATGGAGTCTATTGATAGAGAAATTCAACGTTATCACTCTTACAATAAGCCCCGAACAAGCAATCTTCCAAGTGACTGTCATCATATCGAAGCATATTATAACCTACCATACCATGAGGTTTTAAAAAATTCGCCTACCCTTCAAATGACTGTCAAGCTCAATGAAAAAAAAGAAAAAGTTAAATTATCTGGAGCTGAAGCTGTGAAATATCATGAACAAGAAATAAGAGACTGCTTAAAGTTAGGTTTTAGCAAAAAAGATATATTTGAAGGTTTAATTGATCCTATTTTAATGCCTATTTGTTACAACACATTCATAAAATATGTCAAAAAATTCATTATTGACATACCTCAACCAATAGACAATGACTATCAGTCAAAATATCATACTCTTTGTTGAGAACTGGATTTGTAACCCTATTTTCAATAACAATGGAATTTTAAGCGCATTTGAACATTCTTGTAAAGAGCCAAAGAAACCATCAAGCAGAATAATGATGTACCTACCGCCATTGGCATCATCTTCTTTATTAATAACAATAAGCTGATGAAGAAAAATAATATTAAAAAAACACTTATTAATCTAATACTTTGATTAAACCATTTCATAGGCCTACTCGTTTCAACAAAAGCATGAAACCAGATTTTAAAAGCTCTTGAGCTGAAGCTTGAAAACGGCTTTATTATTGTCTTAAGCTGGTCTTTGATAAAATCTTCATTCGGTAGCCAAAGAGCTGTCTTTTTTTCTATCAATTTAGAGACCTGTAGGTCAGATAAATATTTACAAGATTCTGGCTCATTAGCAATACCTGCAATCATAAGCCTTACGAAAAGCTTTGGGTTTTTAATAAACTGTTCTTCCGTTGGCAAATAACCAACCATGTATGCATTGCTGTTAATAATCCAATTATCCAGAATCATATATAGCCACTGAATATACAAGTCTCTAATACCAAAATGCTCTAGTTGTTTTTTTATATTTTTTGTTTCAATAAGATTTATAAGTATTGTGGTTATATCCTCCACTTCCATTTTGGAGTTAACATACTGATTTCTTTTCAGATAATACCTAAACAGAATTGTAATTTTACTTAGATCAGCAAAGTCGAAGTTGCTGTAAGGTTTAGTATTTTGTCTTTCCAACACATATTTTAAGTCACCCTCTAAATGGTCATGCTGACCTTTGAGGCAGAGACCAAACTCTCCTTTAAACATAGCGTTAAACAAATCACTACTATAGGGGGCATTTAAATAGATGTCCTTTGAACCTGATACAATTTGATCCATACGGTCAATAGTTCCTCCAGAAGCATTCCTCCATTCTTTTGAGTGACATGAATAATTATCAAACTTTTTTAACCAACCTAACTGCCCTTTCTTTGATAAGTCCATTTCTACAACTAATTTATCTGTTAATTCATTTTTATCTTTTGCATTTGTCTCATCCAATACATATTGAAACCAAGTATAAGTTCGAATTTGTTTTTCAAGTCTTTGCAAAGGCGTATCGGGAGTATTTGACATGTTAATTCATTCCTTGGACTTTCAGAAACCTAAAGAGTAATTCGATTTCCGTGTAAATATCACATTTTAAGGGTAGTTTATCCGCAGTTAACGCAATTTAGCGTTTTCTTATTATCTAATTATATCACATTTGGGATTAGCTATATGAGTACTACGCATGAATATCTACAGGGCAAATATGGCCCACTAATGTCGCTTGAAGCTTTAGCAAAGACACTTGATAGAGCACCACAAGGTTTGCGAGTCTCGCTAAATACCAATAGTGATATTGCTAAGGCAATTAATGCCTCTAAAAAGAAAATTGGTCGACGTATTTATTTTAAAACAGAAAAAATCGCTATAATTATTGATAGTGAAGAGTGAATAAATGACCATCAATAAAACAGGCAATAAAGGTATTGATAAAAAAATTGCAGATTTTGAGAATCAACTAACTCTTCCTTTCTGGTCAGAAAAAAATAGAGCCATGCCTAATCATATAGGTCGTTCAGCACTTTTTACCCCTGTACAGCGAGGAGCAAGAGCATTTTGTGAGAATGAAGTAGTTTGGTCTAGGACTGATGTTGCTATAACCTATACAGGGCTTAGGCTTGATGAAGCTGATGCGGACTTATGGATGCAATTACTCCACCATTATCGAGATACTCGCAGTAATAAACGCATTTATATAAATAGATCAGACTTATTGTATTCACTGGGAAAATCTAGAACCAGTACCGCTTATAGTTGGTTGGAAGATGCAATGACAAGATTACAAGGATCAATAAAACTAAAGTCAAAGAAATACGTGATTAGTACTCCATTGCTACAGAAATATGCGATTGATGAGATTAATGATAAATACTACATACAAATTGATTCTCAGATAGCCCAATTATTTAGTAATCAGGAATTCTCATTATTTGACTGGAAAAAGAGACTGAGACTTAAATATGCTCTAGCAAAATCTTTACAACGCCATATCGCAGCCTCATCACAACAGGTACAGAACTTTACTTATGCTAACTTGCTCCAGCGATTTAAGCGTAAAAATCAGAATATCAAATACTTAAAACGAGACTTAAAACGTGCTTGTCAGGAGCTTGTAGAGGTTAAAATATTAACTCATTTTTATTTGGAAGATGAGTCAATCAAGGTTTATAAAAATAAGAATATTTCAAAATAGTTATGTTTTCGCTGTGGATAAGTTGAGAGGTTTCAATCACCACCCTGAGAGGTTTCAATCACCGTTTCCAGTTTTTTGAGAGGTTTCAATCACCAAAGTAGCAAATTTGAGAGGTTTCAATCACCAAAAGTAAGTTTTGAGAGGTAACGATCACCGATTCTGAGAGGTAACGATCACCAAAATCAGAAAATCTGTGAATAAGTCGAGAGGTATCAATCCCCAAACACTAAATTGTGGATAAGTTGAGAGGTTTCAATCACCATTTGAGAGGTAACGATCACCATTTGAGAGGTTTCAATCACTTTTAGAGAGGTTTCAATCACCAGCGATTTTTTATCTTATTGATTATTATAAAATAAATAGGGCGTTTTCTTCTCTTTACCCTCTATTACCCATTATTACCTATGAAACTTTGATATTGGAAGTTAAAAGATGATTCAGTTATTATAGAAAAACTAGATGAGCCCCAAATAAAATGAAATATGTAGTAAGCATATGAGCATTGAACAAACGAGTATGGATATTAATTTCTTAGAAGCATGGAAAATCGCTGTTTCTCGTATTGGTATGGAATGTTTCTACTGTGGTCCTGGTCTAACAAAACCAAAAAAATAAGTGATGTTTTTTCTAGGGAACAAGTGAGACCTGACTATGAACAATTTGTTAAAAAAATTGAACTTATAAAAAATACCGAGTTAGCTATATTTATGTGCGCAATTTATTCTTTTTATAATTCTGAGGATGGGTTAAGACTTCTTCACAAATATACTTCTTTGCATTCGCTAAAAAATGTAAGTGATTCTGTGATAAGAGAATTAAGGTTAAACCATTATTTTACGTGGACTCAAGTTTTAGTGTTGAACTTAACGAAAATTGACTACATACTTAAATATTTAATCAAACCGAATGTGTTTCTTTATAAATCAGCAATCTTATCAGACAAATTTTCAGACCTTAGGTGGGTATATCGCTTAAGGGTTTGCATGGATTTATGACCAACTATTGATGCAACTTCTATATCTGATAAACCTAACTCAACAAATCGACTAGTCGCTTCATGACGCAAATCATGAAAACGTAAACCATCAATTTCAGCTTTCTTTAAAGCATTTGACCAAGCCCTGTTCATCAAAAATGGGCGACGAATGCCATCACGCCCAGCCTCCCCAAAGAAAATAAAATTTGTATCTATAGGGCGAATAGGATGATTAGTCGCTTCTTTTAAAACAGATAGTGCTTTGTTAGACAATGGTACAGTCCTAGATGTGCCATTTTTTGTATCGGCAAGGAACAGAGTTCGCTTTTTTAAGTCAACCTGACCTCTTGTTATATTTACTATCTCGCTATGCCTCATACCAGTGTATAAGGCTAGCTTAACTATCCAAGCTAACATAGGATTTGAATGCTCTTCACATGCTTTCAATAACCTGTCCTCTTCATCTGCAACTAAACGTCTATCCCGACCTTTTGAGGCTTTGGGCTTGGTTACATTAGAAACAGGGTTAACTGCTAAACCCATTCCCCATTCTCTAATAGCAGTTGTATACAGGTGGCTTAACAGTGTTAATTCTAAACGTACCGAGGTTGCACTTTTACCATCTGCAAGACGCATATCTCGATAATCTGCAATTTTCTCTGTTTTTAAGGAAGCTAGACTATATTTACCAAAATACTCTTGAAGTAGTTTAGCTCGTCTAATTTCTGGCGGTTGTGTTGATGGTTTTTTAGTAGGTGACACTTCTTTAACATAACGATCGAGTGCTTGCGCAAGTGTCGTCCTTTCAGATACATTTCTGGAAATATAAATTCCACGAACAATTTCATCTTCTGTGGTTCTTGCCCAATCAACAGCATCTCTTTTTATACGAAAGGTTTTAGTCTCTAGTGGGTTTCCTTTTATTCTTATTATTGCTTTCCAAGAGCCTGATTGTGTCTTTACAAAAGTCGCCATGATGTACCTCATAAATCTCACGAGTGTACCTATATTGTACCTTTTTTATTATTTGGCGCTAGGGGTGTTTTTCAAAAAACAATCAACTTGATACTAAGACATTGATTTTTAATAGAAAATAATGGTGCCCAGGGCCGGAATCGAACCGGCACGGTGTTGCCACCGAGGGATTTTAAGTCCCTTGCGTCTACCAATTTCGCCACCTGGGCATGTAATGTAATTACATTGATGGGCTTACTTGTC
>JAKIVF010000127.1 GCA_021647145.1 Methylococcaceae bacterium
AAGTTTTTAACATAGCAAAAACAATAATAATAAAGAAAAGAATCTCTTTTCAAGTGTAAAGGTGATAAATATGCCAGATTCAAAAAAACCTCACGAACGTTTTGTTAGTCAGTTAACTCGAAATACCCTTGCTATGATTTTAGCAGGTGGACGAGGGACAAGGCTGAACAAAATGACGGATTGGCGTGCAAAACCCGCTGTTCCTTTTGGAGGTAAATATAGAATTATTGATTTTCCTTTATCAAATTGTATTAATTCAGGTATACGCAGAATCGGTATTCTTACCCAATATAAAGCAGACCCTTTAATAAAACACATTCAACAAGGCTGGGGGTACTTAAGAGGTGAGTTTGGCGAGTTTGTAAACTTAATGCCCGCCCAGCAGACAGCTCAAGGAGGAGGGTGGTATGAAGGGACGGCCGATGCTATTTATCAAAGTATAGATATGATCCGCGGTCAGAAATGTGAGCATGTATTAATTCTAGCGGGCGATCATATTTATAAAATGGATTATGGTGCAATGTTGGCTGATCATGTCGATCAGAATGCTGATTTAACGATCGGATGTCTTGAGGTTTCGTTAGATGAAGCGAAAGAATTTGGCGTTATGCATGTTGATGAGAAGAGATTTGTTCATGAATTTGTAGAGAAACCTGAAAACCCACCATGTATTCCTGGCCGCACAGATATGGCTTTGGCCTCTATGGGGATTTATATTTTTAATACTGATTTTCTAATTGAGCAACTCATCAAAGATGCTGATACTCCTGGGTCAACCAGAGACTTTGGGCATGATATTATTCCTGCAGTTATTGATAAATACACGGTCAATGCATATCCTTTTTTAAACTTGCAAGGAGAGCAAAGTTATTGGCGTGATGTGGGTACGATTGATGCCTATTGGGCAGCCAATATGGAATTAATTGGCGTTAATCCAGATTTAAATTTATATGATACCACATGGCCAATCTGGACTTATCAAGCACAAAACCCACCTGCAAAATTTGTTTTTGATGATGAGGATGATAGACGAGGACAAGCAATTGATTCAATGGTTGCTGGCGGTTGTATTATATCAGGTGCAACAGTTAGACATTCTTTACTCTTTTCTGATGTAAAAGTTAATTCTTATTCTGTCGTCCAAGACTCTGTTGTTTTGCCGGAAGCAGTCGTTGGAAGGCATTGCCAAATTACCAAAGCAATTATAGAGAAAGGTTGCCATATTCCTGAAGGAACTATTATTGGTAAAGATAGGGCTGAGGATGAAAAGAAATATTATGTGAGTCCTGCAGGAATAGTATTAGTGACACCTGATATGTTGGGGCAGCAAAGACACCACGTAAAAAAATAATAATTCCTACACTTTATCTGTGAAATTTGTATTGAGTTAGTTTTATCGAAAGCATGGTTCTGAAATGAGGCTTTATCTAAGGTTCTAGCTACACTTACCGGCATAAAATTAATCGATCAACATCCTCGTCTGTGTTTGTGCGCAGTTTTAATTAAAATAAGGCAAATAATAAAATAAAAGTAACCATGAGTGATCAGTTAGACAGGCGTAGAGCTGGAATACTACTCCATATATCCTCCTTACCTAATGAAGGGGAAAATGGAGATTTTGGGCAAGAAGCTTATAATTTTATTGATTTTTTACACGATGCGGGTGTCACTGTTTGGCAAACGCTTCCATTAGGTATGCCGCATGGAGATGGATCTCCATATCAATGCTTATCTTCACATGCGGGTAACCCTGCATTCATAAGTATTAAGTGGCTAGAAGAGAAAGGCTGGTTGCAATCAAGGGAAAAATCAGGAGAAGAAATTGGGGCAAGTGCGTTTACTAAAAGTTGCTTGATTGCCAAGGCTTTTAGTGGCTTTACATCGCTCGCGAATAATAAAGACAAAGAATGTTTTGATCAGTTTTGTAAAGACAAAATAAGCTGGTTAGATGATTTTTCTTTATTTTTTTCACTTAAACAGGAGTTTGGGGGGAAGTGTTGGAATCAATGGCCTGTTAATTTAAAAAATAGGGAGACTAAGGCAATTCAAGAAGCCAGTCAGCGATTAAGTTCTTTGATTGAAAATGTAAAGTTTGAACAATTTGTTTTTTTCAAACAATGGAATGAACTTAAAGTGTATGCGAAGAAAAAAAGCATTCTTATGTTCGGCGATATTCCAATTTTTGTTGCATATGACAGTGCGGATGTATGGGCAAATAAAGATGTTTTTAAACTGGACAAAAAAGGAGAAATGCCTGTTGTTGCAGGGGTTCCACCTGATTACTTTTCTGAAACGGGACAGCGATGGGGGAATCCACATTATGATTGGGGTTTTTTAAAAAAAACGGGTTTTAAATGGTGGATTGATCGGATAAAAACTCAAAATGAGCTATTTGATATATTACGGATTGACCATTTTAGGGGCTTGGAATCCGCTTGGGAAATACCGTTTAATGAAGATACTGCAGTTAATGGAAAATGGGTTTCTGCTCCAGGCAAAGCCTTATTAAAGGCGGTTTTAGAAGAATGCACTTCCATTTCTTTGATTGCAGAAGACCTTGGTATTATTACTAAAGAAGTTGATGCCTTAAGAAATGACTTTAATTTACCAGGTATGAAAATATTACAATTTGCGTTTGATGGTAATTCGGATAATTTATACTTGCCTCATAACCATGAAAGAAACAGTGTTGTTTATACTGGTACGCATGACAATGATACGACTTTAGGTTGGTTTAATTCGCTTAGTGACTATGAGAAGCATCGAGTTTATGAATATCTAGGCTTTTCTTCTGTCGCCATGCCTTCAGTATTAGTGGGCGTGGCATTGGGTTCCGTTGCAAATTTAGTTATTTTGCCAATGCAAGATATTTTAGAGTTAGGCTCAGAAGGTAGGATGAATATTCCCGGCACTTGTGAAGGGAATTGGTCTTGGCGTTTTGACTGGAGTCAACTTACTGAAAGTAGGGCAGGACGGTTGGCTCACTTGGTTAAATTATTTGGAAGGTCAAGTTAGCTTATCAAATAAAACAACCAAATACTTCGTAAGTTAGGTCAGCAGCCTCATCGTTAACCTAATATATTGATTAATAATAGTCTTATTCTAGAACTTAGCTAATCATTATCTTTATGAGCAGTTTGTTTAGGGATTGGTAATAAGGGAATATTATATTCAGAAATAAGGGCTTGTATTTGACTAAAATTTTTATCGATCAATTTTTCAAGCATTTCCTTCCGTTTATTATCTCCGTACCTAATACCCATAGCTATAGAAAAATCAAATTTGATTCCTTGCGTAGATTGCATGGGAATTATATTATAAGTTTCTTTTGGGCTCTGAGAAATAACATATCCAGCCATTGGTCCCCAAAGAATAACCATATCTATTTTTCCTGCTTTAAGATCTTTTTCTATTTTCATAGCAACATTATTTTCATCATCTCCTGTCATGGTTTGATAAGGAATACCTTGATCAAGAAGTCCGTTTTTCTGTAACCAGGCAGTACCGGGACCGCGGTCAAACATTGCAATTTTTAAAGATTCTTCGCGTTGTAAAGATAAGTTTCCTAATTGAGATGCTTGGGTAATATCATCCCACCCCCGTCCTTTTGCAATAATAAGAGCGTAGGTTGAGTGGTAATAAGGTTTTGTTGTTTTAGCAAAATCAAAACCGACAGGGAGTCCCATAACTACATCACATTTATATTGGTTTGTATCATCAATTTGTGCTTTTAATGTATTACGAATAAAGCCAATACGTTGAGGAAACCAAAAAAATTCTAATTCTTGATTTAACTCTTTAGCGAATAAAGCGGCAATTTTGTTCTCAAAACCATCTTTAGACTTAGTAGAGAAAGGAGGGTTTAAAGGGTCGGCACAGACCTTGAATTTATCTTTAGCATGAATAGAAAAAGAAAGGCAATAAAGCGATAAGACAGTGATAAATATTGTAGGAAAGGGGTGCAATTTCATTTTATAAATATAAAAGCCTAATTCAGAAGTGTCTATTATATCGTGATTCTAAAATTCAGATCATAAAAAAGCCCCAACCGAGATATAATCGATTGGGGCTTTTTTTATTTCAAAATGAATCTAATTGTCAGATCTACTTATTTACCAGGTAAAGCGAACACAGTAAATGTTCCGCCTAGTTTAGTAAAAGAGCTTAAACTTCTGTATGCACCAACGGCACCAAGACCTTCCGTGTTGGTTGCATCAGAACCATCATCAAGTCCAGCAGCGATACCAATACCAGCCCAGCCACCAATACCTGATAATACACCAACATATTGCTTGCCTTTGTACTCCCAAGTATTTACGTTGCCGATAATACCTGAAGGTGTTTTGAATCTATATAATTCTTCACCTGTTTCAGCATTAACAGCTTTTAAATAGCCTTCTAATGTTCCGTAGAATACGATATCACCAGCAGTTGCTAAAGAACCAGACCAAACGGAGAACTGTTCTTTGTTTGACCATTTGATTTTACCTGTTGTTGCATCATATGCAGTGAATTGACCTAGGTTAGTTGACCCATCTTTTTTGCCCGTTATTGCATCAGCACCTGCAGGCATCATAGTTAATGTTGCACCTACATAAGGTTGACCGGCAGTATATGAAACTTCAAAAGGTTCATACTCCATGCATAAGTGGTTACCAGAGATGTAGAACAAGCCAGTTTTAGGTGAAAAAGAAACCGGTTGTTGGTTCTTTGAACCGAGTGCTGCAGGACAAACACCAACAGTATTGACGTCTTCGCCATTTTGTTCTGTGCTCATAGCTGGAACGACTTGTGGGCGACCTGATTTCATGTCAACGTGAGTTGCCCAGTTTACTGATTTATCAAATTTTTCAGCAACTAATAATTCACCTGTAACACGGTCAAGGGTATAGCCGAAGCCATTACGGTCAAAATGCACAATCATCTTGCGCATTTTACCGTCAATTTCTTGGTCTACTAAAACGGTTTCGTTAATACCGTCATAATCCCATTCATCGTGTGGAGTCATTTGGTAAACCCACTTAACTTCACCTGTGTCAGCATCTCGAGCCCATAAAGACATAGACCATTTGTTGTCACCAGGACGTTGAACAGGGTTCCACGTAGAAGGGTTACCAGAGCCATAATAAATTAGATTTAAGTCTGAATCATAAGAATACCAGCCCCATGTAGTGCCACCACCAATTTTCCATTGGTCGCCTTCCCAAGTTTTTCTACTTGAATCAGCACCCACTTTAGTAACTTTACCATCTTCCCATGTGGTTGTTTTGTTAGGGTTGATTAACGTATCGCCATCGGGTCCCATACTGTAACCTTTCCATTCCAGTTTGCCCGTGCGCATGTTATAAGCAGCTAAGAAGCCTCGAACACCAAACTCTCCACCAGCAATACCTGTAATAATTTTGTCTTTTACAACTAAAGGGGCTTGTGTGTTAGTCATCCCTAGCTTAGGGTCACCGTTTTGTACACTCCAAATACGCTTACCTGTTTTAGCATCCAATGCAGTTAATACTGTATCAGATTGTTGTAGGAATATTTTTCCATCTCCATAAGCTAAACCACGGTTAACCGTATCGCAGCACATAACAGGGATAGTTACATCTGCATCCATAGTAGGGGTGTATTCCCAAATGACTGACTGAGTCGCTTGGTCAAGTGCGTAAACAGTATTTGGGAAAGGTGTGTGAATGTAGATAACATCACCAATTACTAATGGTCCGCCTTCATGCCCACGAAGTACACCAGTCGAAAAAGACCATGCTGGTTGTAGGTCTTTAACATTTTTACTAGTAATTTGATTTAATTCGCTGTAGCGAGTGCCTGCATAATTACCCAGTGCTGTAGCCCAGTTAGCAGGGTTTTTAGTTAAGCTCTCAACATCACTATTCGCAGATGATATTGTAGGAGCAGAAAGCAATGCAGCGGCAGTTGAAGCAAGCAGCAAGCTTTTTAAAGGCTTCTTCATATGTTTCCTCCGTTGTAACCTGTATCAAAACAGATTACGGTTATTATGTAATTTAAGACTAATATTAGTTTAGGAATGACTTTCTTTTTTAGTGTTTTTATGGTTAATAATAATTTAACCTAGAAAGTCTTACCAGATGGGTAAATTGAATGATTTTGCATTAAATGTCAATAGTTAAAATGTTCGGGTTTTTAAGAAACAAATATAGCGAAGCCTATTTTACTTCTGTATCAATCTCAAGCTATTGATTAATATATATTAAATGTTTTATGGTTATAGGTGTTTATTTTTTAAATCTGAGTGAATAATAAATTATAAAAAAACTCTAATGTCTAAGTTTAATCTTGGAATAAAGTTTTAGTTCATTTTGTTAAAAAATAAGGAGGGGGAGGGGTTTTAATTATTTAAAAGTTATTTAAAGGCTATTTGGAGGATATTTATGATTAATAAAATTGCAGATAAAGCGATACTTATTTATCCAAAATTTGATACTCAAGCAACTTTCTGGAGCTATGCAGCTAGTCTTAAAATGTATGCGCCGTTAAACCAATATGGATTACCTAAACGATTATTGCCACCTCTAGGGTTAATGGGATTGTTTAATTATCTTAAGCCATACTATCATTCGATTTGTCTGATTGATAGAAATGTTGATCCCAGGTCTCTGAATGTCTTATTAACAGATGTAGATCATGTTTTTATGGGAGGAATGCTAGCTCAGGAAAAAAACATGATAAAAGATGCAATTTACATTAGAAATATGAATAAGACTTTAATTGTTGGAGGAACTGCAATTACCCCGGAGTCTGATCTTGTCAGTATAGCTAATCATTTAGTTGAAAATGAAGTTGAGGGGGTTATTGAAGAGCTGGTAGAAGGGTTAAAAAATGGAAAAGCAAAACATTATTACAAGGGTGGGCTTAGTTCGTCTGAGTATTTTTTTCAGCCAGATTATAGCTCAATTAATTTGAATGATTATGTGCATATGGCGGTGCAGATTAGCCGCGGCTGTCCCGAAAATTGTGAGTTTTGTGATATTCCCTCTCGCTTTGGTAAAGCTTATCGAGTCACTCCATGGAAAAATACTGAAAAGTCTTTTCGTCAAATGAAAGAACTGGGGTGGACAGGACAAGTATTTATTGTTGATGATAATTTTATTGGAAACCCGAGAAAGGCACTGGATGTATTGAAAAATCTTTATAAAATTGGTGAAAAAATTGCATATCATCATCTGAAATATACCGAATTAACACTACGTCTGGCTGATGAGTCACCGATTATGAGAGAATTGAGGCACTGGTTTCATAAAACTAATTTCATCAATGGCTTTTATGGTGTAGAAACTCCAAATGAAGCATCTTTATTGGAAACAAAAAAAAACCAGAATCTCCGTGGTAAAAAAAGCCTGGTTGAAAAGTTGAATTTTATTTCTGAACAAACAGGAGGAGGGGTAATGATGGGTATGATCTATGGATTTGATCACGATACTAATGATTCCGTGCAGGAATTTATTGATTTTGTTAATGCAAGTAATGCACCTATTGTGATGGCTGGGCTTTTGAATGTTTTACCCTGTACTCCATTAATGCTACGAATGCAAAAGGAAGGGCGGTATAGAAAATCGACTAGTGGTAATAATTCTGATGGCATTATTAATTTTATTCCTTATAACTTTTCTATCCAGCAGGCTGAAAAGAATTATTTAACTATTCTACAAGGGATATATCAGCCAAAAGCTTATTTTAAACGTGTGATGAGACATTTAGAATTAATTGACCCTGAATTGCATAGTAATCAAGGTACTGGTGTTGATGCAACACAGTATTTATTTAAAATTCTGACAAGAAAGCATGCATTGATATATTGGCGATACTTACCAAAGGCACTAATTATTGCAAAAAAACGAAGAGGGTTTATTGCATCCGAATATATGGCTGTTGTGAAAGAATATTTTTCTCTCTGTGGGCAATATACACATTTTTCAAGTCAAATAACTGCGCAACAAAAAAATGTTCGGACAAGAAAGTATGAAGATTGGCAAAAATTTTCATGGAAAGAAAATATGCGCTTCTTAAAGTTAAGTTAATAAATAGCTTAGGTTTTTTGTTGTTGAATAAAGTTCGTCAAAGAGGTGATGAAAAAAATATAATTAGCCAAGAGAAATATTCATTGATTATTAAGGTATTAATTCATAGAATCTATCCATAATTTTGTGTATTGTTAACTTTATTATAAATAATTTTAATTATTTAAATTAGTAATATTATAGTGGGTGCTAAAGATATGAACAAAAAAAATAAGATATCAAAATTTTTTTCAATTTTTATTTTTCTATATTTATTTAGTTCAACAGTTTTTGCTGAACTTAATGCTCAATGGGCACTAGATGAAAATAGTGGAACTATTGCTAATGATCAATCTGGAAATGGCATCCATTTAAACCTTAATAATATGTCCGAGACCAATTGGGTTTCTGGACAATTTAATTCTGCATTAGACTTTAATGGCTCTAATCAAGATGCCTCTATTTCTAGCGGTACAAGTGCCTTACAAACAGAATCAGTTACTCTTTCGGCATGGGTTTATCCAGAAGCAACTTCTGGTGATCGATGGGTTTTAGCTCAAGGTAACAATTTTGGTCTATATCTCAAGCCAGGAAATCAAACGGCTATTTTCTATATTAAAAAACCAGGCAGTGGATGGACAGGCATTTCAACACCAGGAAATAGTATTTTGTTTAATGAATGGCAACATATTGCTGCCTCTTTCAATGCAAGTACAAATGCCTTAAAGATTTATGTTAATGGTGTTGTGGTTAATACTATTAATAATTATCATGATATTAGTTATACTACTGGCGATGGTTTTACTATCGGCTCAATGCAAGGAACGAATTATTTTAATGGTCTTATTGATGAAGTTAACGTTTATGGCTCTGCACTAGCTGATGAAGATGTTTTTCAATTATCAGAAGTTGTCGATGATACTCCGCCAGTTATTACTTTAAATGGTGCAAGTCCTGTTTTTGTTACTGTTGATACTATATATACAGATGAAGGGGCAACGGCTATAGATAATGTTGATGGTTCCGTTACTGTGTCACATGATGCTGATTCGGTAGTCAACACAGCTGTTGAAGGTAGTTATATTGTAACTTTTACTGCAACGGATTCTGTAGGAAATATGGCTAATACTACTCGTACTGTTAATGTAATCAGTGGTACAGCACCTATCATTACCCTGACAGGAGGAAATTCAATTACTATACCTCTTAATATCGTTTATACTGATCCCGGTGTTAGTGCGGTTGATAGTAATGGAGATTCTGTTGGTGTAGATATTGATACTTCAAATGTTGATATCTATGTTGCGGGTAATTACACAGTAACTTATACTGCAACTGATTCAAATGGCCTTATCTCAACAGTAACACGTGCAGTCACTGTGGTGGGAGCAGTTCCTGGCACAA
>JAKIVF010000128.1 GCA_021647145.1 Methylococcaceae bacterium
GAACTAAATTTTCCAAAATAAACCTCTTGAATAAAGAACTGAAAGAGTTTCTGGGTTTTCACCCAAAAAATAACGTATCCGTATACTCCACATTAAAAAGATTGTTTTTAGCACTCCAAATTGTTCCCATCGTCGACCTGAACTTACAACTTTTGCATTAAGACAAATCGGAGGCTTTATTTTTTTTAGTTTGGCGCAAAGACTAATATCTTCCATTAAAGCAATATCAGGATAACCACCCACAATATTAAACAATTGTTTATTAACAAAAATCACTTGATCTCCCGTTGCTATTCCCGTAATCCGTGATCGCCAATTCATAAAAGCCGAAATAACTTTTAACATAACAGACGTACCATTGAGCTGAATATTAAATCGCCCCCAACCTTGATTAAGTTGATCAAATAGTTCTAAAGCATTTTCTGGTAAAAAGGTATCTGCATGTAAAAAAACCAGTATTTCTCCCTTTGCTTTTTCAGCGCCCGCATTCATCTGTCTAGCTCTGCCTTTAGCTGAAATAATCACACTATTTGCCAAAAGTTTAGATATTTCGACCGTTTCATCAATGCTCCTCCCATCAACAACAATAATCTCACTTTTATTTCTTAATGGCTGTAAAGCCTCTAAACATAATTGGATATTATTTTGTTCATTTAAAGTGGGAATAATAATGGAAATCATGACAGTGGTTTAAATAATTCACTAAGATCATCTGAAGTTAGCTTGAATGACTTATCTTCTTTTCCACTATTATAGATGCTGTCTGCAAGTGTACGTTTTTTCTCTTGCATCGCCAAGATTTTTTCTTCAACTGTTTTTTCTGTCATTAATTTATACACAAATACGGGCTTATCTTGACCAATTCTATGTGCTCTATCAGCTGCTTGAGTTTCTACTGCTGGATTCCACCACGGATCATAAATAATCACAGTATCCGCTTCGGTTAAATTTAGCCCGACCCCTCCTGCCTTTAAACTAATTAAAAAAACGTCAACTTCACCACTTTTAAACCGCTCAATTGCTTCGTCCCTTTTTCTTGTTTGTCCAGTTAATTTACTGTATTCAATTTTATGTGCTTTAAGCTCTATCTCAATCAAGGCGATCATTTTAGTAAACTGAGAAAAAACAAGAATGCGTCGTCCTTCTTCTAGCTGCTCAGGCAACATTTCCATCAGCAGATCAAGTTTTGCCGATTCTTTAATTTTTTGCGCCTCTTTTAGTGATAACGTTCTAGGGTCACAGCAAGTTTGACGCAGCTTTAACAAAGCATCTAATATAGTTATATGGCTACGTGCTAAACCTTTATCTGCAATGGCGTCACGCACTTTTTTCTCCATGGTAATACGTATGCTTTCATACAATGCGGCTTGTTTATCATATAAAGGTACAGACCTGATAATTTCTGTTTTTGCCGGTAGCTCGGTAGCAACTTCCTGTTTTGTTCTGCGTAACATAAAAGGTTGAAGACGTCTAGACAAACGTTCTCTTTGCTGTTGGTCTCCATGCACTTCTATTGGTGTTCGATAAGTTTTCTTAAAAAAAGTACTATCTCCCAAAAATCCAGGCATCAAAAAATCGAACTGCGCCCATAACTCGCCAAGATGATTTTCCATCGGCGTACCTGTCAAGCATAAGCGATGACTGGTTTTTATCTCTCTGACTATGCGGGCAGCCTGTGACCGAGGGTTTTTTATGATTTGTGCTTCATCCAGCACCAAATAATGATAATCAATCTCAGTTAAGATTTCCTGATCTCTAGGTAACAAGGGGTAAGTTGTTAAAATCAAGTCATATTGGCTGATTTTGGAAAAATGCTGTTTGCGCTCAGACCCCTGTAATATAAGAACTTTTAAATCAGGGGTAAATCGCTCAGCTTCTCGACACCAATTACTCATTAAACTGGTCGGTGCAACGATCAAACAGGGATGAGTCATCCGCCCAGCTTCTTTTTCTACCAATAAGTGAGCAAGCGTTTGAACTGTTTTCCCTAGCCCCATATCATCAGCCAGAATTCCTGCAAAATTATATTCACGTAAAAACTGTAGCCAATTTAAACCTTGCTGTTGATAGTCTCTTAAAGTTGCACTTAAGCCTTTTGGTATAGACACATCTGCAATACCTTTAAAATTCTTGAGTTTTTTACCGGTTTCAATTAAATCTTTTCCACCATTGATACTAAAAATACCATAGCTATGTACATCCAAATCAGCCAAGCTTGCCGCATTAAAGCGAGAAAGCATTAAGCCACCATTTTCATTCATTGATGTGCTGTTAAATAACTCGTAGACAATCACTAAAAAAGGCTTCAGTTGACTAGATGGCATATTAACGTAAGTATGCTGATCAATAGGAATAGTAAGTATTTCTGGCAGCTCTTCAAGTGAATACTCTTCCAGCACTGGCATAATCAGAGGTAATAACGACATGGGGTTTCCATTCACATTAATCTGAAAATTCATTTCAAACCAATCATTCCCTGATTTTTCAAAGTCCACATGTAAATCATCAGCTTGTTGAAAGTTAAGCTTAAAATTATCATCCTGCTCAACAATCCAGCCCTGTTCAGTTAATTGGGGCAAAATATCTTGGATAAAATCAGCCCATCTACTTGCGCTATCAATAATTGACTGATCAGCAGGGCTCAATAAGTTTAGTTCCTTATCATCAATAAGATCCGTAGGATAAAACCCTAATTCTAATAATTGCTTAACTAATGTAACCTCTTGACCCAATTCTCTTTCTATACGAAAAATCTCATTATTAGTTTTAACAGTACTAAAAGGGTCAGGGGTATAAGCCGAAACCGTGACTTCATCATAAACAAAATTCAAACGGATAAAGTGGCTATATTGAGTTGGACTGACTTGCCCCCCAAATAAGGTTATTTTGGGAACAGGCATAACACCCGAAACTTCTGTAAGCTTAATTTTTTTAGGTGCCGGTAAAGGAATGGAAGGATATTCTAAAGTTAATCGCTGGCTAAATTCTTCCGCATATTGTTTAGGCACTACTGGAGCTGATAACACTTTTTTAAGCTGAGTGTGGGACAGGTGTAGTTCTTTTATTGTACCTAAAGTATGTTGCTGAGTATCAAGATACATACAGGGCTCTGTATATATTAGCTCCGCATTTGGTTCTATTAATAAGCTAAGTTGATAGTCTCCTTTTTTTTCTTGTTGCCATGAAAAAATAAGCTCTCGTTCACTATCTAAATGGAGAGGTGTTGATTGGTGCGACTGCCAAAATAGACGACCCGTTTGTAATATTTTAGAAAGTGCAATAAAACCGGGACTACCCACTAATTGAGGAGACCCAGTATAATCAATTTCTAAACTATAAAGTAATTGTCCAATTTCTTTATCAACAGCCTGAATATAATTTGCATAAGTAAAGCTATACCGTAGATTATTTAATGTCGTCTTTCTACCCTTATTTAGACCACCACTTTTGTTAACCTTGGAAATAAAAAACTCCAAAGTAAAGATGTACTTCATTTTACTTGCTTGTAAAACATAAACGATAAACTCTTGGTCTTGCTGAATGGAGTTTGGTTTATCATCCAATTGATTTAGCCAATCCAGACAAGGGGGTATATCAGTTTTTGGCCGGAGCATTTCAGGCGAAACATGTATATATTCCAAACAAGCTGCCGTAATATGTTTACAGTTATATGCAATAGGACAAGTACAATCACCGTCAATAATAACGGTGGTAAATTCATCTTTCCAATCTATCCGTACCCGCTGATGATAGCTTTTTCTCCCACTGCCTTTAATAAAAGACTTAAACAGAACAAAAGTCTCATCATCCTTTATAATTTCAAAATCCAGAATACGGTCGTCTTCAAAATATTGCTTACCACGTCCATAATATGTATCACCACATGCATGGCTAACATCTGAATGAAGAATTCTTTTGTTATTAATCATTAATACCTAAACTACCTAGCGTTATTATATTATTCAGCAACCGAAGTATAAAGAACAATCATAATCGGCACAAATCAAAGCAAGAGATAAAACGTAGAATAGGCCAAAAACCATATTAAAGTTAATGATTTAATAACAATATTTCAAATTTTTGAAGAAAGTTTGTCTAATTTCAGTGTATAGTGTATCCCTAATTAACTGCAATTA
Source organism: Methylococcaceae bacterium (assembly GCA_021647145.1). Taxonomy (GTDB): domain Bacteria; phylum Pseudomonadota; class Gammaproteobacteria; order Methylococcales; family Methylomonadaceae; genus QPIN01. Next base: position 4,137 of record JAKIVF010000128.1, read on the forward strand.
TTAATATACACAAATAATATACTAAAACACTATATTAATAAGCATACTTTTCGACATCAGACGATTACTGACCATAAAGCAATAACTTAGAGAGAGAGAAATAATATTAAAAATTTTTTTTGCATTAAGGAACTTACCAAATAACTTTTGTCAATCAGCTAAACATTTTGCCAGTGCTTACTCACTATCAATGTTTAAAAATAATTAAATCTTCGTAAGCACTACGCCTGAATTAAAGTAACCTATTCAAACGTTGACAAGACATTTTCATATAAGTTTCCTTAACACATAAATAATGACATTTTTAAACGCATTCTTTAAATTAATATAAGGCAACTTAATGAAATATTTATCAGTAACTATAATGTCCTGCATTATGCTACTTTCTCTCAATAGCTGTAATAACAAATCCGACAAAGATCGCAAGCCTAGTGATTTTTTTGAGTCAACAAAAAAAGCCCCAACACAGTCTGTAGCACAAGATAACGCAACAATTGCCTCAGAAATTGAAAAAATCTCTAAACGTTCTTCTAATCAATCTAAAACCGCTCCGCCTCCCGAGAACGATAACAATCAAAAACAAACCAAACCATTTTCTCTAAATGACTTCAGAAAGGAAATGGATTCAGCAGTTCAAGATTCTATTAAAGAATAAAACGAAAACAAAAATAGAAAAACTTTACTTCTTAGCGATATAGTTCCTTAAAAAATTTCAAATTTTCGAAACAGTTTTTAATAAATTACTTAAGGAATGGGGGAAAAGCATATTATACATTCTAGCTTGCCTTTCCCCTCTCACTCTTAAATAATACTAAAACAAACAAGCTAAGTGTAAAGGAATTAAGAGTCAGAAAAATTGACTGAAATTTACCCCATAAAAAGAGGACATCAATAATGATAAAAATCAACCCAGCAATCCATTTAATTGGCGTTATGCTAATCACTGTTTTATCTATATTACCTTTATCAACACAAGCTAAAGACTTAGTCTATATCACCAAAGATCTTGCCTACCTTGATGTCTTACATGATGGCAAAAAAATACGAATCAAGCGTATAAATGATACATCTAACCGCCTGACCAACAGCTTTACTAAAACATCACGACCTTGTCCACCTTTTTGTATCCATCCCATAAAACTTGCCCCAGGAATCAAAACTGTGGGCGAAATTGAGTTGCTTGACTTTCTAAACACATTAGTAAAACAGGGAACAGGAGTTCTAGTTGATGCAAGAATGCCACAATGGTTTGAGAAAGCAACTATTCCTGGCTCAATCAACATCCCTTTTACTGTTTTAACCCCCGGCATTGGAAATAGACATACGAAAAAAATTGTAGAATTATTAGGTGCCACAGAAAGCAGAAATGGACAATTGAATTTTTCCGAAGCTAAGGCTTTAATACTTTTTTGTAATGGTTTGTGGTGTGATCAATCATCCAGAGCAATTACAAGTCTTACAAAAATGGGGTATCCAGAAGAAAAACTATTTTGGTATCGTGGAGGAATGCAGGCATGGCAACAATTAGGGCTTACAACAGTTACACCATAACTTATTTATCTTTGATATAGAGGAGACTCTTAAAATGAAGCTGTATCTTAAAGTTCTGACCGTTAATTCACTGATTTTTTTATCTATTCAATCAGCACAGGCAGAGAAATCAACCCCCTATATTGATGCACTAAGTAATGAAGCTGAGCAGACCAATATCAAACCCAACAAAAAAGCTATTATTACCGACATAGGTCCTGAACCAGCCATTGTCCCTAACCCTTCCGATAATATTGACATACTCTCTAAAAAAGTTCTTAAACGTTTAAAACAGCTATTAACAAGCTCTTCTAGCAAAGAAGAAAAACAACAAACTATAGCTGAAATTGTATCCTCATCTGTGAAAAAAGGTCATAAAATAGATAACATTCAAAATGCTGTAAATGATGCAATGACGGCCTTAAGTAAACAAGGAGACCTTGAAGTTAACCCAGAAACAATTGAAGTTGTTGAAGAAACAATTAATGCTATTGTGACAGCTAGCAAAGATATTGCTCAAGGTAACCCTAATGACCCTTACATTAAATCCCTTATTGCAGAAGCAAATGAAACTTCAACTTCAACAGTTAGAACCATCGTTGTATTAAATGGTGACTCTTTATCTGCAATTGCTGGTAAAGTTTATGGGTCATTTAGTAAATATAAATTATTATACGAAGCTAATAAAGATATTTTAAAAGACCCTGACAGTATTTTTATAGGCCAAATTCTTAAAATTCCACCTCTAAGATAAAAAACAAACTTAACCTACTTGTCTTTTAACAGTTTAAATTATAAATTAATTATTTTTTATCATTTAGATACAATGGTCAAGAGGGTTGTTAATCCCTGGCTCCATTACCCCAGGAAAACGGCAACACTCAACGTCCATTAACCGAGAGAATAAGTGAAAGGCTGAATTACTATTTGTTATAGGCAGGCCAAAAACACCAAAAGGTGAATAATTTAAATCTTTCTGATTTAAAGATTCAACTTGGCATGCCGCTCTATTCCATCGCGCGAAAACCTCATCTTTATACCCTTGAAAAACAATGATGGATGCCTGCGTTTTGGAAATAAAAGTTGGATCATTTTCTGCTGTTTTAAACTCATAAAAACCGAGTCTGTCAAAAAAATACCCGATGGGTTTAAATGTATTGGTTTTTCGATCTGTTGCAAGACCATGTAACTGTGCTACAACCTCATTCTTATCATCACGCAACACCCAAAAATTGTGAGATGCAACATTTACCAGGTTATAACTTCTTGCTTCTATAGAGTGCGATTTATGCATATTTTAAAAAACCTAATGCCAAGAAATTATTCTTGGATTTTTGTATACAAATACAATATTGGAAATTGATGTATTCCAAAGTCTAACGTATAAGTGACTGTCTCTTTAGCAAGGATGTTTACTTTTACTGCTTTAGGAAATTTTTTTTCTCCGTTCGCAAACACAGCAATAATATGTTCTGATAGCAACGTGCGTAGACTTAAAGCTGGGTTATATAAAGTAACAACGGCTTGCCTTTCCCCATTCGCATTACTTAAGAAAAATTGATTAACAAGCTCAAACTCACTAATTCTCGGCTCCTTTTCATCACGACTATAAAAGGGAAACAAATTTTTCTTAGGAAATGGACGGTCAACGGAAAAAACATTCTGTATATTGACCTCTGAAGAAAAAACAATTGGAGAGGAAAAAATGATATAGAACAATATTGAAGCAAGTATCTTATTCATGTTAGAAACCCTTATTAAATTTTAATCTAAATTCGACAAACAGTTATAACACTGGTTTTTCCATCCCTAAGAAAAAAATCGAATCATCTTCCTAATAGAGACGAACAAACATCTCTTTTGTAGATTAAAAAATAACTATTATTTATTATATTAACGTAAAGGGGTAACTTTTCCACTGGATCGATACATTTGATAATCCTGCAAGACGAGATTATGATCAAATGCTAATTGACTTGGAAGTTTACTTAAATTAAATAATTCACAATTTTTAGCATCATCTGCTGCTTTTGGCTTTCCGGATGCCTCTGCTATATAAACAGCTGTTACAGTATGATTACGTACGTCACGTTTAGGATTAGAATAAATACCTAATAACACAGTGAGCTTAACATCTAGACAAACCTCTTCTTTAGCTTCACGAATAGCGGCTTGTTCAACAGTTTCACCAATATCAACAAAGCCCCCTGGGATTGCCCAGCCAAAAGGCGGATTTGCTCGTTCAATTAACACTATGGGTCGGCCTGGAAAATCAACTAATTCTATTATAATATCCGCTGCCAACAGCGGGGTAATGGGTAATGTCATTAAGCTAACCTCACTCAATTTAATTTAATTAGCTCTATTATAACTATAAAAATGAAATTTGTTTTTTTGACTATGGAGCGCGTATGGAATAACTTGAACAGTTATGACGCAGGATTTTAGTTTCTACCCAAACGATCTTAAGAGGAGCATAGTTGTTCTACGCAACGATTGAGATCGTTTGAACAGGAGCAAAAAGACAAGTCGGGATATTCAAGCTATTTCATGTACGTTCCTAAGGCAACTCTAAGAAAATAACTATCTCATCTAATTTACCAATAACTCTTATCCTCATCATGATCAGATAAAAAATTAGGGATTCCTCGAATATTTTTTGTTCCTATATGTTTATACTTTAAACCCATTAAGGTAAAGTCCTCATCGACATATTCAACCCAAACAACTTCAATTTCACCCCTTAAGTCTAGTTTTTTAAAATCAAATATGGTGACTAACCCTGTTTGAACGAGCACCCTTTCGTTCAACATAATCGTCATCCCACCAACAGAAACATTTTTTGTAAAAAATTGGTGTTTTTTTCCATTAAAAACAATTCGTCCTGGTGCAGTTATATTCTTTCTGTAGGCTTTACGTTTATAGAGTAAATTACTCACTTCGTAAGTAAGATTTCTAAATTCAAGCGCTAAAAACACCTTCCCCCCATCCAGGTCAGCTCGAGTTATTTCTGCTTCACCGGCCAAACGCATTTCTGGTAAATAAATATCAATAATTGACGATAGCTCTATTGCATGGAATACATCTTTAATTCCATGGATTGCATCGTTACCTTCTATTTCTGCTAACATTCCGGTAATTGATAAATTTTTTACCTCAATTTCCAATTCCTCACCACCCAAATAAATGAGTCCGTATGATGCTAAACTTTTCCGGTAAGATCTATTTTTACCTGGCATTAATTACTCTCTATCTATAAATTCGTACTTTTATAGAATATAAGTATAGTTACTATTTTTTTTTTTTTTGGTTATCTCTACAAAATCATATATTTATTCCATGTCTACAAAATCCACTTATCTTCTTACCCTTTTATTTCTTTTCTCATTCACTGCTTCAACTCCTAAAAAAATTAATAATATTTGTGAACTTTTTAAGGAAAAAGAGGGTTGGTATGATGATGCAAAAGAATCATTTGAAAAATGGGGGATTCCTATCCATG
>JAKIVF010000129.1 GCA_021647145.1 Methylococcaceae bacterium
GGAATTTAAAAACAGAGCGACTGAATTATTTGAGTTTTATTAATCACTCCTCTGCAGTCAGTGCTGTGACTAGCTATATTAGCTTTTATAATTATAAAAGATTGCACTCTACTATTGATTATAAAACGCCTCATCAAAAAACCAAAGAAATGAAAAAATCGGCTTAAAACCCTTCCAAGAAAACTTGACCATTACATTCCGCCAATGGAGCTTGCTGTGCGCTTTCATCACAAGCTGGTATTAATCCATCTATTTCCAAATGGAAATGGTCGCCATGCTCGCATTATGGCGGATGCGATCCTCACCAAGCTTATGGACGCACCTGCAATTGATTGGGCAGGGGGTTACAAATTGGAAAACATGAGCGAGCGCCGTGACCAATATATTGCGGCGCTTAGAGCTGCCGACGAACATGATTTTTCCAAATTATTAGAATTTGTCGGTACGTAAGATTTTTGATCAGGTAAAATAACACGCTTTTCGAGCAATTCATTTGCTCGAAAAGGTATTTTTAACAATGGGTACAAGTTTAGGTACAAACTAGGATTTTTCGGGTATGACAGATAGCAATTTAATCAATGAAATCAACAGGCGAAGGACTTTTGCTATTATCTCCCACCCGGATGCTGGGAAAACTACAATTACAGAAAAATTATTACTTTTCGGTGGTGCTATTCAGCTTGCGGGCTCTGTAAAAGGGCGAAAAGCTGCGCGGCATGCGACGTCTGATTGGATGGAAATGGAAAAAGAGCGGGGGATTTCTGTTACGACTTCTGTGATGCAGTTTGAGCATAACGATTGTATTTTAAACTTGCTGGATACACCAGGCCACGAAGACTTTTCTGAAGATACTTACAGAACATTAACAGCGGTTGATTCAGCGTTGATGGTCATAGATGTTGCTAAAGGGGTTGAAGCAAGAACCATTAAATTAATGGAAGTTTGTCGATTAAGGACAACACCAATTTTAACATTTATTAATAAATTAGATAGGGAAGGTAAAGAGCCTATTGAATTGTTGGATGAAGTCGAGACGGTCTTAGATATTAAGTGCGCACCAATGACCTGGCCTATCGGTATGGGTAAGCGATTTAAGGGGGTTTATCAGCTTTATAATGATGAAGTACTTTTATTTAGTGCACAGCATGGTGGAAAAATTGTTGAAGCAGAGGTTATTAAAGGAATAGATAACCCGAAGTTAGATACATTATTAGGTGATCAAGCAGAAGAACTTAGAGAAGAAATTGAATTAGTGCAAGGTGCGAGTCACGAATTTAATTTGGATGATTATTTAAATGGAATATTGACACCCGTATTTTTTGGTTCAGCTATTAATAATTTTGGCATTATTGAATTACTAGATGCTTTTGCAGAATATGCTCCTGCACCTCAGCCCAGAAAAGCTGAGCAGAGAGATGTTTTACCAGAAGAAGAAAAATTTACAGGGTTTGTTTTTAAAGTACAGGCTAATATGGATCCGGCACACAGAGATAGAATTGCTTTTATGAGAATATGTTCTGGCATTTTTGATAAAGGGATGAAGCTAAATCATGTGCGGTTAGAAAAAAGTATCCAGCTAAGTAAAGCCATTACTTTTCAAGCAGATTCACGAAAAAGTGTAGAGGTCGCATACCCCGGAGATATAATTGGCTTGCATAATCACGGTACTATTACTGTTGGAGATACTTTTACGCAGGGAGAAACGCTCAAATTTGGAGGAATACCCTATTTTGCCCCAGAATTATTTAGACGTGTTGTACTTAAAGATCCTTTACGAGCAAAAGCCTTGCAAAAAGGCTTGGTGCAATTAACAGAAGAGGGGGCAACCCAATTATTTAAACCGTTAAAAAATAATAATCTGATTTTAGGGGCAGTAGGGGTTTTACAATTTGATGTAACGGCTCATCGGCTTAAAAATGAATACAATGTTGAATGTGTTTATGACAATATCAGTATTAATACAGTACGCTGGATAAGCGCAGATGACCCCAAAGAATTAGAAGAGTTTAAAAAGAAAGTTTATGAAAACCTAGCAGAAGATGGTGGCGGTTATTTAGTCTATCTAGCAACCAGTAGGGTTAATTTGCAACTCACCGAAGAACGCTGGCCTGAAATTGAGTTTAGTGCTACTAGAGAGTTGTAGGTTTTTTGTTTTTTAAATAATTTATAGTGATGGTTTGAATGAGTTACAAAACTAGTTTAGTAAAAATGGCATTGAATAATACGCCAAAAAGCATGGTCTTATGGGCGGCTAATAAAAAGCTTAAAGGAGTGGCTCAATTAAACGATTATTCTTATAATTCCGAAGAGCGAAAGTTATATACTCAAATGATACTAGATGGGGAGGAAGAACCTATTGATGTGTTTCTTGACGGGTTTACTATTTTAGTTGATGAGGGTATTTATAAATTAGTTTTTCAACAAGTACGGTCGAGCAGGTCATGGTTGGATGCTCTGTTGAATAAAGTTTTATTGAGTAGGGCGTGGAAAATTCCAGAGAGTAAAATTGGGCTTGTTGAAGAGTTTTTTGAAGTTGATAACCCAGAGATCAATAGTGATATCTCATGACAATATGTATTCATTAGAGAATGTCTTTGAACGAGCGTATCCAAGGTGATGTCTGTTTGAAGAGTTGACTTTCCTTTTTTGCTTTTTGATGAGTAGAGTAGTAGCCGTAGATGACTACATATTGATTTTTTATATTTTGAAAAACAGCGTAGTTACCCATTACTTTATGGTGCTGAATGAATTTATTTGCAGCTTTTTTTGAGCTAAATACCCCAAGTTGTAAAGTAAAATAGTTTTTATTCTGTTTGTTTATCCAGGATTTTCTATGGATGATTGTTTTGTTTGAAGTGATAGTTTTTTTTGATGATTGTTTTGTAGGGCTAACTGGTTGCTTGTGGGGTTGAAGGGTTGGCTTATTTGTTATTCCACTTATTTCCGTATAACCTAAGCATTTAGCCACGGACAATTCTTTTCCCTGTTTGACCTTTAAGTATTTTTCATAAAAGACTTTATCAATTTTTTTTAATGATTGAGGTGCTTTACTATTTCGGTAGCGTGAGGATTGTGAGGGACCTCCATTATATGCAGAATAGGTAGAGCGTGCAAGGTTATCAAGGCCTCCATCCTGTCTATGCTCGGCATTTTTAATTGCGTACCGAGTCATATAATTGAGTAAGATATCACTGCCAGTTTGAGCGTTATATGCTATGTTCCAGCGTAGTTTATGGAGATCTACAAAACCACGCCACACTCTTTCATTTATCTGCATGATTCCTGTATCACCCGTTGATGAGCTTAAGGGGGTGATTTTTTGTTCTTTAACTTCATATTGTTGCCAACAACTTTCCTGCCATGCTGTGGTCATGACCATTTTTTTAAAAACATCTTTTTGTTCTGCTGTTAGTGATGAATTTTTTAGTGATCGCCGTGCTGATTTAAGAAGAAGATATCTTACTCTAGGTAGGTAAGTATCAAGTTCATTGGTGTTAGGAACCCAAGTATCTAAGGGTTTTGCAGCGGCAGTTGCTGAATTGATCGGCCAGAAATTTAAGGGTTGCAGAAAATTACTTTTATTTACTGAGTTTAACTGAAGCAGACGAAGCAGTTCAGGGTCTAGTGTTTCATTATAGTTAAACGGATTTATAGACTGGGGGTAGTTGAGCATTCTCGCTAATCTTCGAAGGCCATTAATTGAAATATCTAAGCCGATTGTTGGACCTAATTTATCTAATGCTTGTAAAGCATCTGCCGAAGTGACTAAAGTCATTAATGCTAATGATGTATGATTAGGATTTTTTATGCTGATTTTTTTTAACACAGGAATGAGTCTAGACCAGCTATTTATAAACCAATGTCTAACAGGGTCAGTTGTGTGGTCTTCTTTTAGTAGGTCGGCTAGCTGATAGCGAGCATCTAGAAGAATATCTAAAAGTTCTAGTTTAAGGTATTTTAGATCTGTTTTTGCTGCGTATTGCTTAATAGTATGCGTTAGCAAGGCATCCATGCTTTGCCATTTTTGTTTCCATTGTTTCTGTTCCTGTTCAGTCAAAGGTTGTTCATCCACCTTTTTTGGTGGAATAGATTCTATTTCTAAAAGGATATTGCTTTGAATACCTTCTGCATTTACTTGCATATCTTTAAGCTCCAGTGACGTTAGCATTTTATCTAGCTGAGAGGAGGTATGTTTAGGCAAATAGAGGGGAAGAAATGATTTTAGCTCATTAATAGATGGAGTGATGTCTATATGGAACTGATCTAAAAAGGGGTGAATATATTTTCTTGCCTTTTCCCATAAAGCGCCAGATGTTAAGTGCTCGTTATCTTGAGTGATTAAATGGGACTCTAAGACCTGTAAATAAATTTGTTGAGGGCTATCAGGTTTGACGACTGGGTCACTGATAATTTGGATATACCCATCCCAAGGAAGTAGTTCTATGCATTTATCAAGTAATTTGACACCTAATTTAGCATTAAGGCGAGCATTAATTTTTAAATGCTGGTTAAATTCGGTTAATTTTGGTTCAGATAATATTATTTCGCTGCATTTGCCAGGGTCGTTTAAAATCTCAGCTGAAATTGAGTCATCAGAAAACAGTTGAGTTTCAACTAGTTGTTGCAGCAGGGGGAAGTCTACTTTGATAGGGATGTTAATAGTTTCAGCTTGTAATTGCTGTAAAGGCAATATCAAAAGGAGTACAGCTATTATGTGATGAAACAATTGAATTCTGATTTTATCAAACATAATGTAAGTTTTATTGAAGTGCTTATTTTTTTAATAATTTTGTCTTGGTTTCAATAATTATAAAATACAATCAGGTTAACGTTGGACAAATTTAAGCGTAAGTATTAGCAAAGAAATTTTTCTAATACGATTAAGAAAAAGTTATAATTTTACAGGAAATAATATTATAAATAATAAATAGTTAGAAGTACTATTTAATAATTCAGGCAAATTAGATGAAAAAACTTTATATTTTGATTTTTTTCTTTATAGCAGGGTGTTCTACAAATCGTGTTCAATTTCAGCCCCAGGTGGCAGATAACCAAACTATTACTTATGCTAGAGGGAGTAGTAAATTAAATTCTCAATCTCTTTTGAATCCAGAGTTAATGATTCTTGAGTATTCTTCTGATCAAATAGTTATAGGTCTTGCTGTCACAAATACGACGACTCACCCCATTCTATTTTCCGAAAGTAATTTAGCTGTTGAGCTTATATCTCTAGATGAAACGTACAAAGGAGTTATTTATAGTTATGAGGAGTTAGTAGAGGAGGCTGCAGATAGAGGGTATCAAACAGCTGCTCAAGTGGGTAATACAGCCGTTGGTATTGGTGCTGGGTTTATACCTTTTGGTAGCATAGTATATTCAGTTGGGCGTTTATTTTATTCTATAGGTAGTCAAGGCTCGGAGTCACATCAGGAACGTGTTGATAAATTAACTTTTTCAAAATTAAATAAAAATTATCTGCGGTTACAGACAATTGAGCCAGGAGGGCAGTATTCAGGAATTGTTAAAATAGGTTTTGAGACTGATCTTGAAGCTGGAGATATTATTGTTATTAGTCTTTCTGTTACAGATGAAATTGAAAAATTTAAATATATTTGTGAAGAAGGGCTCAAAGAAAAATAGGAGAAATTTCTTGAAAATAGGGTCTAGGGTAACTCGCAATAAATAACCCACCAGTTTTGCCTGTCTTCTGCGATGCAACTTCGGTTAAATAGCCCACTATGCACCCTACGTTGCGTCTTGAAGACAAACAAAAATCCTACGAAAAACTGGTGAGTTATTTATTACGTGTTACTTATTAAGTCGAAAAGTGAAGCCTATTTCGTCATAATCTTTGGCAAAACACTGGACTTCACTTTCAAATTAAATTTTTAGAAAAATCAAAAAGGAATATCATCATCAAAGTCTTCATACGCAGCTGGAGGAGGGGACTCTGGTGTTTGCTGATTGGGTGGAGGTGTGTTCGGGTTGTTAGTGGGCGCAGTGTTTTGTTGTGGTGCGCTATAAGCCGTGTTGGATGTCTGGTCGTTATTAAAGTTACTAGTCCCGCCACTTTTGCTATCAAGCATTTGCATCTGTTCAGCGATAATTTCAGTTGTATACCGATCCTGACCATTTTGGTCTTGCCACTTACGAGTACGGATGCGACCTTCAATATAGACAAGGCTACCTTTTCTTAAATATTCCCCCGCTATTTCTGCGATTCGGTTAAAGAAGGTAACTCGATGCCATTCAGTCTCATCACGCCGTTCTCCGGTTTGTCTATCTTTCCATCTACGTGTTGTGGCTAATCCAACATTCGTTACTGCTCCGCCACTTGGCATATATTTTATTTCCGGGTCTGCCCCTAATCTTCCTATTAATGTAACTTTGTTAAGCATTGCTTGTCCTGTATAAAAGCTAATTAATTATAATTCTAAATCAATCAGCTTAAGCTGTCACTTTAAAAATAGTAGACTCGGTCTCAACAAGTGATGTCTATATCAGGTTTTAAACTGCCCAACCGTTTTCTTAAGTTGTTCAGCTAACTCCAAAAGAACTTTACAAGCCTCTGATGTATCTTTTGCACCAATAGACGTTTCATTTGAAATGGAACTGATACTTGTCACATTACGGTTGATTTCTTCTGCAACTGCCGTTTGTTCCTCTGCTGCTCCGGCAATTTGAATGTTCATTTCATTGATAGTATCTATTCGTTCACTAATTGTATTAATAGATTCTCCTGCAGAAGCAGCTTGATCTACGCTTAATATTGCTTGTTTCCTGCCGTTTTCCATTACATTAACAGCTTCTTTGGCATGGTGTTGCAAACGGTCAATGGTTTTTTGAATTTCAAGGGTTGAATTTTGTGTTCGGCTAGCTAATGTTCTAACTTCGTCAGCTACAACGGCAAAACCTCGCCCTTGTTCACCTGCACGTGCGGCTTCAATGGCCGCATTTAGAGCAAGTAAATTAGTTTGTTCGGCAATTCCTTGAATAACGCTAAGAACTTCACCAATGCTATTGCTATCATTTTCCAGTTTGTGGATAACATTAGCTGCATTTTCAACTTCAGATGCAAGAATATTGATTTCAGAAACAGCTTGAGTAATAATTGTTTTTCCATTATTTGATTCAGCATCTGCTGTTGATGCTGCTTCTGAAGCGTTAATTGCGCTGCGTGCAACCTCTTGAACTGTAGCTGTCATTTCATCCATAGCTGTCGCTACCTCTACTGTTTGAGCGAGTTGTTTATCAACTCCTTGTTCAGTAGATTTAGTAATGTCTGCAAGTTGGTGTGAAGCCGTTGCTAATTGTTCACTGGTAGAGCTGATGCTATTAACAGTTTTACTGATTTTCTTAACAAACCTATTGAAGCTACCGGCAATCCAGGCAAACTCAGCTTTACTATTTGCAGTATCAAGGCGTGCAGTCAAGTCCCCATTTCCACCACTTATTGCTTGAAGTTTTAAGGCTATATCTGTTAAGGGTGTGATAATTAGTTGATTCATTGTAAAATACCCTGTTCCTGCAATAACAATTAAGCTTGCTATCACAAAGCCAATAGCTGTCCAAATGTCTTTTTGTAATTCTGCAAAGCCAGCGGCAAGAGGGGTGATAATTTCAAAAGCACCATGTAAATCACCAGCACGTTTATTTTCCATTGGATATCCAAGGATATCAGTCCCTTGTGTATTTCCCCAAAGTTGTTGAGATGTATTAGGGTTTCCATGGCAAACTTCACATTGCTTTTCTAATCTGACAGGTCTGAAATAACGAGTTTCTTCATTTTCCTCATCAATATATTTATATTCACGAGCCGAGGGGTTGTTTTGAAAATAAGCTAATGCATCTCGTTCAATTTTATCAGGTTCATTTTTTTTGTTTCGTGCACCTACTCTCGGTGCTTTAAAGCGAAAATTTCCTTCTTTTGCTTTTTCCTGAACCACATTCCAGGCTGTAGCAACAGGGATTGTTGCTACAACAAGAGATTTTGTTTCAGCAGAGCTTTTGTTTTCAATTATTTGTTTAAGGTGTTTCGTGCTGAAAACACCTTGGTTCCATTTCTCGATAGTATTATTTCGGACGGATTCAGAAACCAGTAGTAACTGCTTGGCCGAAGTAATGCTGGCGTCTATAACTTTTTGTTTCTCATTGTTTGCATAAGTAAATAGTAAAGCTATTGAGAATACAGTTAATGCTGACATAGTCAGTGCAATAACCTTAACCCCAACTGAGTGTAAGTTCATCATTGCCATGAAAAAAAGCTCCAAAAAATTTTGTCTATTTGTTTAATAATTAGGTTTAATAGTAATATTTTTTCAAATAGAAATGAAAAGTACGGTTAATATATAATGGTAGTCCACATATATAAAAGAGCAATAAAAAGAGGTTGTTTTTTATTATGATGTTGCTATTACTAAATCAAAATTTTATACACTATGAGTCGATATGAAAAAAACTAAAATTCTCTTTATTTGCATGGGAAATATTTGTCGTTCACCAACAGCGGAAGGTGTGTTTACTTCTTTAATAGAAAAAGAAGGAGTGGATAATCAGTTTGATATTGAATCAGCTGGGACGCATGCTTATCATGTTGGGGAGGCTCCAGACTTGAGAGCGCAAAAAGCAGCGGAGGATAGAGGGGTTAATCTATCTAAAATCAGAGCCAGAAAAGTTATCTATGGTGATTTTGAAGATTATGATTATTTGTTGGCTATGGATGACGATAATTATGAGACTTTAATGGAATCATGCCCAGAACAATACAAAGATAAAGTTAAGTTTTTTTTAGACTATGCACCGCACCTTACTACTCGTGAAGTTCCTGATCCTTATTATGGTGGAAAATATGGTTTTGAGCGCGTGTTAGACTTGGTGGAAGATGCATCTATTGGCTTCTTAAACTCATTAAAACAATCTGGAGAAATATTATGAAAAAGACTTTAATTATCATCAGTGTTCCCATATAGTCCCTACCCAGGAACTAACCGAGCCATCAAGGTACACATAAGGTCAGCCAGCGGTTTTCCGGTGATGATTGCATTTTGAACGGCTCGAATAGCATATGAGCTGATA
>JAKIVF010000130.1 GCA_021647145.1 Methylococcaceae bacterium
TGACATGATGGTATTGCAGTTGTTTGCCCAGCGTGTCACTTTGCACTGCCTGACGGACATGAATATCGCCTTCGAGCAAGCGGTAAGCCACCCATCAAGCATTGGGAAGCCCGGGCGCCATCGACTGAATCATCGGTACAAGTTCATCAAGAGCTTTCTGAATACCCAAAGGCGCAGGCGAGGTATAAGGCTTTGCTTTACGCTGCTGTTGACCGACTTCGGCTATGGCGTTTTGTACATCCACACGCCCTTCCTTCCGCCTCGCAGCCGTCGCCACCACCGGAACGCCCAAGTCTTCAGATAGCCGATTGATGTCAATTTTAAGCCCTTTTCGCCTTGCTTCATCCATCAGATTAACGCAGACCACCACACGAGGTGTAATCTCGAACACTTGTAATGCAAGATTTAAATTCCGTTGCAACGCAGTGGCGTCCGTCACCACCACCGTGCAATGAGGCTTTCCGAAAAGAATGAAATCACGGGCAATCTCTTCGTCCGTCGAAGCTGACAACAATGAATAAGTGCCCGGCAAATCAATGAGCTTGTACAGACTGTCTTGATAGGTGTAACGCCCCTCCGCACGGGTGACCGTTTTGCCAGGCCAGTTGCCTGTGTGCTGATTCATGCCTGTCAAAGCATTAAACACAGTTGATTTTCCTGTGTTGGGATTTTTTTATCTGCCAAAAGAGTTTCTTGTTCTTGTTTTTTTTCACTTGATATAACTGGCTGAAAACCCTCCTGTTGAAGGTTTTTTTCCAAATTTATTAAAGGACCATCAACCTTCAGTTCTACTTGTTGATTCTCCTCTAAACTTTGATTTTTTTCTCTTTGCTGATTATTAGCTTGTTGGATTCTATCTATTTGTCCTGCATCAGTTACACTAACTTTTTTCAATTTTACATCAGAACCATTATTAATTGGCTTACTTTCAATTTCTGATTTTTGTACGGGCTCTACCTTTTTTTCAACTACATTCTTCTTTTCAAAAACCTTATCTATTGAAGAAAACCAGCCTATTGCTTGACCCACAACACCTTGTTTTTCAGTATCCTGCTCCTTAACTGAGGCAACGTATTGTTTTAAAGGTTCAGCATGGCTTTCCTTTGCAGGATTTTTTTCACTCGCAAAAACAACCTTTTCCTCAAAATGCTCTGTAATATTTTCCTGTACCTGATTATTTTCACTAGTTATAGCAACATCCCACTCTAATGCCTTTTTATGATCGTACTGTTTTGGTTCTTCACTTGAGGTGGACGTCTGAAAATCCTGCTGACGATCTGTCTTTACCAAGTTATCTAAAGGATCAAAAATTTCCGTTTCTTGTTCTTGTTTCTCCTGTATTGTATTTTTTTCACTTTCAAGCTTTAAGACTTGTTGTTTTTTTTCTGCTTCACTTTTATCATCGATTTTTTTCAATTTCAGCTCTAGCTCTGAAACTCTGTCCTTTTGAGCTTTAGTTGCCTCCTCTATCTGTTTATTTTTCGTGTTTAATTCAGTTTCTAACTGTTGCTTAACTGTTTTCAACTCAATAGCAGACTGATTAATTTCTTTTTCCATTTCTATAATTTTTACCTGAGCTTCTTCATACCGTGCTAATTTGCTTTCTTGCTCAGTCAAATTACTTTGCAATTGATTAACCAATATTACTTTATCTTCAAGCATTGTATTTACAGCAACAACTTCCTCCTGTTTTTTCTTAGCGACATTCAAGAATAAGGCATCTTTTTCTGAAACTAATGATTGATGTGCATTTCTTTCATGTAGTAAGTTTTTTGTCGCTTGGCCTAGTTGCTGTTGAAGGTCTGCGATTTGTATTCCATCATTTTTTTGTTGGCTTAACAGCTCATCATTCGTCTGTTCAGCAACTTTTAGTTGTTTCTTCCTTTGTCTAACTTCTCGCCTTAGTCTACCAATTTTTAATTGCTTTAAAAAAGCAATGATTATCCCACCAATCAATGAACCTATTAAAAAAGAGAGAACAGCTAAGGCTGTACTGTATAAAGTATTATCAATCGCTATTTGTTGCCATTCAGTTAAATAGAATGAGATTACTTCTAAAACTTGATCCATTACTCTACTCCTTTAAAAAACAACTTTTTAATTGATGAACTTAACAGATTTAGCTATTTTCTGAAATAAAAACTTTTTTTAAATTTATTACTCAGCGAGCATTTCCTTAACAAACTTACCCAAAAACTTTATACGATAAAAAACAGTCACTTTAATCTACAGCCAGATTCCCACTCATCCATTAAACCTTCCCTCTTACTATTTTAAAACCACCACTTAGCTCTAAAATTCTAGTCTCTCTCATTATAAAACTATATATTGCTTAAGTAATAATAACTTATAAGTAACATAGGAGAATCTAAAATAAATGAAAAACTAGGCTCAAAAGTCAATCGTCTTATCACAGGTAGTCTTAACAGCTTTGTTGATACCCTTGAAAAAATTGCACCAAAAATGATGATGGAAGATACTATTCGAAAACATAGTATTTCCGTAGCTGAAGTTCGGGGCGAATTGGGCAGGGTAATTGCAAAAAAACATTTAACCCAAGTCCAGATAAAAGAAGACGACCAGTAACATAAGTCACTCACTGGTCAGCTTCTATTATATTAAATAGTCAACGAGAAAACTTAGCTGAGGCCGCCATTAGCCAAACAACTAAAACTGAAGCCAATAAACTGGTTTAGAGTCTATGATTCAACACTGTACCCAGCAAGCATAGAAATTACAAACATATCGATTGGCTGTTGAAGAAAAAAGCTGAATAGTAAAACAGCTCTGAACTTAATTTGAAACTAAAATGGAGTAATTCATATGATTGAAAAAATTATAACTATCTGGACTGAGCTACCTCAGCAAACACAGCTTTTATTATTTGATATTAGTAAGCTAGGCTTACTGATGATGATTACTTTGATATGTATCAAAAAATTAAAGAATTGGTTGATTCTTACTGGTCTGGATGATTGTTTTAAACTATCTCCTCTTAAAAAGGAAAAAACGACTACGACGACCTGGATGAGTACAGGGCTTGCAAATGGATTATGCCTTTCATTAGCGGTTATTGTGAATGATAAATTCATATTGAAAGAAGATTTTTTGAGCATTAATCAGGATGAAATACTGATTAAATTTTGGGGAGCATTCCTATTCTATCTGCTTCTGATGTGTTTGCTTAAAAAAACTCTAATCGCTCTAGGCGAATTACTTAAAAACCCAGCAATTGAAGATTATGTTGAAAAAAAATTAGGTGGCATAGAAGATAATAAACCTTACAAACAGATGGAACCATTGGTCACAAAGATTATTCATTACGCTACCTCTACTATATACTTTAGTTTTTCTTGGGCATTTGGTTTTATACTAATTATAGATGTATTTAATTTACAACTATTATCAGGATTGACAATGAGCTTTTTAATGAGTTCAGGAAATTTGCTTATTGCTCTGTTAATGTTGTTTTTGGGGGTTAAATTCTCTTCCCATCAAAGAACGGATGGAAAAGCTCCTCTATTACACCAAAAAGAATCAATCTTGATGATGGCAAGTTGCATACTACTAGGGGTCTTAATAATTGGTGGCTCATCTAGCATATTTTCTCTATTACCCTGGTTGTTATTATTTGTAATGCTAGGATATTTCCTTATTAAATATGAAGTGAGTTCGTTTTCAGATTTAGTTGCAGGGATATTTTTAAGGCTTAAGCAAGGAAATTCAACGGGTTCTGATATAGAAAATGATGATGATAATCATTTACATATTACAAACCTTGGTATCTTTGTAAGTGAAGCTTCGGATTCATCTGGCAAAGTAAGAAAATTTCATAATTCGACCTTATTATCAATTAATGCTGAACCTATACTTCACGCAGTCACGGATGCGGAATTTATAGCGAGTTGATTTTTGTCGATAGCAAGGCGCTAAAATGGGCGTATAGCAAGCATTTTAGCAACACAGCCTATCGGCAAAAAAGTAGCCGACAGAAATCCGCATCCCTGACTGCGTGAAGTATAAATGAAATACAAATAATGATTCACTCCGTCGTTTATGATAACGAGATCAGAATCACAGAACTATCTAATTATCCTTAAAACAAACCTAATAAACTTGACATAATATGTCTCAAGACATATTATGTCACTGTGACTATTGGAGAATTTATGAGTAAATTAAAGTTAGAACAATTAATGAAAGATCTCGCTAATTCAAAACTAGCTGATGGGATGCACCTATCAATTGAGATGTTTGATGGCGAAGACTCGGTTGCCTGTATAAAGGTTGAAGACCGAGAAGAATTCCCTATCTATATGACGGTTGATGATGGGCAGATTCTCTGTATTACCTATTTATTTGGTGATGATCAGGTTAACCCAGAAAAACAAGCCGAAATGGCAGAAGCTATGTTGATGATGAATGTAATGGTTCCATTATCTGCATTTTCAAAAATTGGTAATCAATACATTTTATTTGGGGCTTTATCGCCTCGAGCGAGTATTGAAGAGCTGTTACACGAAATTGAATTATTAAGTGACAATGTGCTTGATGCCATTGCCACCATGTCAACTTATTTAAAGGAGGCTGCGTAAGCCATGAGTATTTTTAGTAAAATAATTACTGCCGTTCGTGGTGGTGCAACAGAAGCAGGTCAAGCGATTGTAGATACACAATCAATTCGAATTTTGGATCAAGAATTACGTGATTCAAAAGCTGCTTTAAAAGATGCAAAGACAAACCTGACTACAATCATGGCCGAACAAATGGCTTTAGATAGAAAGGTAAAAGATCTGAATACTAAAATTAAAGAACATGAAGGTTACGCCATTCAAGCGATGGATAAAAATGATGATGACTTGGCATTAGATGTTGCGAATAAAATTGCTGACTTTGAGCATGAATTAACAATTCAGCAGGGTATTTTAGACGGTTATGATTCTAAAATCACCGGCCTAAAGAAAATGATTCGTCAAACTGAGCGGAACATTCAGGCAATGGATCGTGAGATTTCTGTTGTTAAAACGACAGAAAAGGTACAGAAAGCTAATGAACTTGCAGCTGCAAAATTTTCTGGTTCTAATTCTGCCTTGAATAAGGCAACGGATTCTCTTGAGCGAATTAAGGAGCGTCAGCAAAAGCGTGAAGACCAGTCCGCTGCCGCTGTTGAATTAGAGACAGAAGAAGGCGAAGGTGATTTACAAGCTCGTCTAAAAAAGGCCGGGATTGTCGATTCAGCCAGCTCCGCATCCTCAGTGCTTGATCGTTTAAAGAAGCAGAAAGGAAAGGGTTAGACGTGGGCATTGTAAAGTCGATATTTGGTGGTGGCGATAAATCGTCACCAGTAAAAAATATTGAGTCCCCCAAGGAATTAAAAATCGGTGATATGCTAAAAATGGAATTTTCTGATCTGACTTTAATTTCCGGGGTCACATTAAAGGTGGAAGAACAGTTTTTTTATGACCTAAGTGCGGTAGAAAACTGCAAAATAGTATCTGTGATGGAAGGTGCTGACCAACGTATTTATCTATCGACCAGTAGCATAAACCCAGAACGCCCTTTGGAAGTTGCTATTTCAGTCCTTCCTGAAACAGTTTTTAAGGTATTTAAGCAAAAGAAATTTGTCACCATTTTTGATGAACCTGAAATCATTAATCATCGAATAAAACGTAAAGCAGAATTAACAGATCTAGATGAATTACAGGGCTTTGTGGGTAATATTTATTACCAGGAACGGACTAACGAAGCTTATCGAAGTACACAAGATTGCCGTGATGAGACTCGTGTTGATCCTAATTGGGTTGCCTTTGACTATATGTTATTAGTATCAGAAGATCGCCAGCATGCTGTCCGCATTGAAGTGTTTGACGGCGGCCGGACAGATATTTATTTTATTGCCTATTTAGCATTAAATAAAGTTGAAGAATACTGGCCTGTATAAAATGGCAGATAGTAAAAAAATCCCATCCTCCTGGGAAAAATCTACTAAAAGCATCCGTGCTGTGCAGGTGATTTTTGAGTTAGAACAAGAAGAGTTTAGAGCTCTACGGATAAAAGCCATAGAAAAAAACCTAAGCCCTTCTGATTATATTCGTGAGGTAATTGGCTTACCAGGTAAAAAACCCATTCGTCCTCGCTTGAGTATTAGTTTAAGTGAGGATGATTATATGGTTTTAGCTGATCGTTATAATTTAAATGCAGATGAAAAAGATAAAATTAGGGCAAGAATAAAGCTCGAGTTGATTAAAAATCATCAGAAATAATTAATCATTCTTTCGCTCGGAATCACAGTCTTTAAGTGAAAAATATTTTTTGATAGTGGTTTTTAATATCTACCCTTGAATTTAAATCAATAAGGTAATATGCATTCTATATTAAGCTTTTTTACTAGAAATAAAACACGCCTGAAGCACACTGCACAATATAATTTAATTCACGCCATTGTTAAGTCTTGCCTTATTCTCTCGGTCTTATTTTCACTGCATATTATTTGCATGGTACATTATGAAGAGCTAAGTCTTGGAGATGCAACCTGGCTTACTTTCACCACTGCAACGACCGTAGGTTATGGCGATATTTCCGCGGCTTCGACAGAAGGTCGTCTAGCAACCATTTTATTACTCTACTTAGGTGGTATTTTTATATTTGCCAAAGTAGTGGGGGATTATTTTGATTACCGCCTTGAAATTCGAGACAAAAAATGCAAAGGGCTTTGGAACTGGGACATGCACAATCATATCGTTATACTTAATACGCCTGCTCATGCAGGGGAACGCTACCTGGAAAGGCTGGTCAATCAGTTTAAGCTTTCAGAAAAATACACAGATACACCTATTTATTTATTAACACGCCATTTCCCTCAAGGGCTGCCACATTTTATAACTGAATTGGGTAATGTGGTTCATTATCATGGCAATGCCAGTAATTCTAATGATTTAGCAAAAGCTTGTGTTAATAAAGCTTCTGAGATTATTGTGTTAGCAAAAAATGAGGATGATGAAAGTTCGGATGGCCGCACTTTTGATATTTTACACCGTTTAAATGATTTGAAGGTTAATGCAACTATTTTAGTAGAATGTGTGGAAGATTATAATAGAGAGCGTTTACAAAATGCCGGTGCTAACAGAGTGATACGCCCTATGCGCGCTTATCCTGAAATGATTGTCCGTGCGTTTGTTACACCCGGATCTGAGTTGATTATTGAAAATATGTTTAATAGCGATAATGATGAGTACCGTCGTTATGATGTAAAGATTAACCATCTTGCCTGGTCTGAGGTAGTTACTCGGTTAATCTCCCATAATATGGGCATCGCTGTGGCTTATATTGATAAAAATACACAACAACTGGTGTACAATCCACCGGCAAATACAATGCAAGACCTTCAGGCATTAATTACTATCAGCAAAGATAATAGCCAGTTTAGCAATGATGATATAAAAACACTGGTTTCAAAGGAGAGCTAAATGAGTCACTTTAATTCGTCAAAACTTTTTTCACTTTTATGGCAGACTCTAGTAATAATACTGGTGTTATCAGGCTGTGGCAACCGTTATGAAGCTGAATTACGTGAAAGTTATGTTCGTGTGCAATCTAACGTTAATTTTCTAAAAGGTCAGTTAGATAATCGACAATTAAGCAATGCTTTATTGATTGATAGCTATGCAACTTCCCTGATTCAGCAGAAACCTGAACTAACAGATGTTGCACGACTTTTAAAACAGGAAGCAACATCAAAAGGTAACGCCTTTGCAGCACTTGAAAAACGTCTGAAAGACGTTATCTTGAATCCAACGGATGAAGAGACTGCTTCGTTTAGTCGCCAAGAGTTAACCTTAATCAACACCGCAGCAGATACTCTTGAATACAACAATAGCCTTGCAGATGTAGTGAATACTTTAGCCTCTTTGTCTGATGGGCAGCTCCCTGTGATTAATGTACCCATATCACATAAGGCAGGAGTACAATCTTCAAACGCCTTGGTTGGAAACCCTTCTTATGGACACTGGCAACAGGATAGTGGAGGACGTTCATTCTGGGCATGGTATGGCATGTATTCAATGTTCAACAATGTGATGGGGCGTAATTATTATGACTCCTGGTCATCACGTCCACACTATAGCTATTATGGTAATTATGGACGAAACCGATGGGGGTCAAACAGAGATGTTGCTAGAAATAACAATTTAAGTCGACGCTACCCCAGCAGATACAACAAACCAACTAGTGCGGCAAAAACTCGTTATGCTAGTGGAGCACGCCGTACTTCAAGTTATGGAGCCAGACCTTCTACTGGGGGTAAACCAGCAACTAGCCGTAAAAGTTCGTATGGTTCAAGTAGTCGTAGCTCGTCATTTTCCAGTTCTCGCGGTTTTCGCTCAGGTAAATAAGGGGATCAGCCATGTCAATAGAAATTATTTTAGAAACATTGTCGGACTTTCTTAACCTTGATCCAAATCTTGCCATGTACTATCTGGTCGATTTTATAATCTGTGTTGCTATTTTAAGCGGAATGCGTTTTCTTGCCGGAATGGTAGCTAATGTCTCGGCGACACATGAAATTTCACAAAAAGATAATAATGCCTTTGGTATCTCACTGGCAGGATCAATGATTGCTGTTAGTATTATGCTGATGGGTGTAGTTTCAGGCGATGCTGGTTTTAGTCTGGCTGATGAGGCTCAATCAATGCTTATCTTTGGTGTAGTGGGCATTATTTTAATGTGGATAACACGCATTGTGTTTGATCGTTTGTCCTTTCCCAAGCTGTCAATTCAACATCAAATCATGCAAGGTAATATGGCTGCCAGTATTATTGATGCCTGCAATATGATCGCTACAGCTATTATTATTAAAGGGGCAATGACATGGGTAGATGGCAATCTTAGCATATCTTTATTAGCCGTAGTCGTTAGTTTTATAGCATCACAAGTCATTATGGCTTTAGCAACCTTCTATCGAGTCACAGTTTATGCGAAGCGGCATAATAATGAACCCTTGCATCTTGCTATCGAACAAGACAACATAGCCTTATCTCTTCGTTTTGGTGCTTACCG
>JAKIVF010000131.1 GCA_021647145.1 Methylococcaceae bacterium
CGTTTTTCTTTGTTTGTCATTGTTGGCATAGCCGTGAGTGATGTTTCTAATTGTTGATTTTTTGATTGAGTAATCCATCGTTGTAAAGCTGAACGACTGACACCTAATGTTTCTGCCATTTCTACTAATGTCATTCCGGGTGAACGGCTTAGTGCTTTTTCTATGGCTTGCATTTTAAATCCTTCGGTAAATTTTTGACTCATTTTTTTTGCCTCTAAAAGTTAAAATTAGAGGCGACAACTATCCTGACACAGGGGGGCTAACAACAATGAAGGGTATGAGCCAAAACTTAGGCTAGTTCGTTTTTTTGTATAAGAACGCGCATAGATGAATACCCATAACTTAGAGCCATTAGGTTTAACTCTAAGTGCTAATCCATTTCCATCGACTAAGCTATATTCTTTGTCTTTTGGTTTAGCTTGTTTAACTTCTGTATTTGTCAGTGGTTTTGTAATTCTTGCCATTTTAGTAACACCGCTTTTAGTAACACTATGGTGATGTTACTAAAAAACTAGGATTCAATAGGATGACTTAGGATGCTACAGACATGAAATGCAGGCTAAACTATTGTTTTTAGACGTAAAAAAAGCCGCCCTAGGACGACTTTAAATACTATATTGGTGGAGGCGGCGGGAATTGAACCCGCGTCCGCAAGCACTCCGCCTAAAGGTCTACATGCTTATCTCGCGCTTTGATTTAACTAATACCTACCCGTCGAGCCAAGAAAAGTATCAGCGATTTCGATTAAGTTTAACGCTTCAAGCTCCGAACTAAGCTTTGGCGCGATCTTATGTGAGATGACTTCTGAATGCCCCGAAGGACTCTACACGCATAAGCACATATAGTCAGAAGAGTGGTGCAGGGTTTAAGCTGCTAGAGCCACTGAGTAGTTTTCGTCATTTGCGAATACTTTAAGTTCAGTAGATTTTATGTGGTGTACTGTCCACAGCATGCACTCAAGGTTTTGCTACCCACGTCGAAGCCAAGTCGCCCCCTTGTTGAAGTTAAATTATACAAGAATTTTTGCTAAAAGTCATTTTAAGAAAAATATCAAGTATTTGGTCAACAACTTTATCGTTGTCCTACCAATTTCCCTTCGTTAGCGTTTATTCGACTAACATTCTGCTTAATTGTTCATTTTTTATTTCATTACTTTGTCCACCACAGGAATCTATTATTTCTTTAAGTGACTCCGTCAATTCTTTATGTTGCTTTTCTTGAATATTAATGGCTTCTTTTACATCCACATCAATCCTTGCCATTGCTGTATCTAATCCTTTATTGAGTCCTTTTAATGCTGCTTTTTCTAATGATGGCTGCATTTTTTTTAAGATAAAGTAGGGGATTAACCAACTTAAACCAATCATCAATACGCTATGAACTGCAAAATCAACACCTAGGAATTCTTCTTCTGTCATTGCACTATCATAAAAACCATAAAACACTTGAAAACCTACAAAACCCATTGCTATCAATGGTAATAGAATTTCACAAATTGCCATTAATTTTAAAAAGATTCTTTGTATTAAGTTGCCAGGGTGTATTAATGCTTGCCTACAGCCCAGTTCTGTCTGGGTGTGGATGATTTTTTCTGCGCTATTTCGTATTTCAACCAAGTTTTTTCTTAAGGGTGTGCTGGGCAGCCCTTTTTGGTCTGCAGTTAAAACTAAATCATCTAAATAATCATTCAGCCGACTTTGAGCCCATTCATCCCATAACTTCATTTTTTCTTTTTTTAAGGAAACAGCTTTAGTTTTAGAATAGGCCATTGATGCTTGTTTTAGCGGCCACTCAAAACCTTTTTTTAGCATTTGCTTAGTTTGATTCCAGCTTTGTTCTTGATAATCCAGTAATTCAGGGAAAACTTTTTTATCTCCCATCAATTGCAAACAGTTTTGTAAATTCGATTTCACACTATCCTTTCTCTGCTGAACCCCTCGCAACTCAAGATGTTCAACTGTTTTTTCAGTCGCTATTTCTTGAATGGTTGATTTTAATTGAGGGAGCTCATCAACAGCCTGGTCTATGCTAATAGTTTTAAATATTAACGGGTTATCAAACCCCGCCTTTGCCAACTGTGTTTTAAAATCATCATACTGTGCAGGCACACCTCTATCCCACTGATTC
This sequence comes from Methylococcaceae bacterium, assembly GCA_021647145.1. Classification (GTDB taxonomy): domain Bacteria; phylum Pseudomonadota; class Gammaproteobacteria; order Methylococcales; family Methylomonadaceae; genus QPIN01. Next base: position 2,128 of record JAKIVF010000131.1, read on the forward strand.
ATGACAAATATCCAGGCATGGTTAGCACCTTCAGAAAGAAGTAATTGCCATGCTTTATTATCTCTATATCGTTCTGGGCTTACAACATAGACCAATACATCCACAAAAGGAAGCCATTGCATGACGATATTTTTATTTTTTTCTTCTGTGCTATCAAAATCAGGCATATCAATCCAGAGGACATTTTTGTTCGACTCTTCTGAATGTTGCGCTATCTGAATTTGCTGTAAAGGAAATTTTTCCTCTAATTGCTGAATAGAAACAGATTGATGATGAAATAAAGTCACTTCGCGTGACGTGGGTCTTTCTACCCCTGTTTTTGCAATGGATTGACCTGCTAATTTATTCAGTAATGAGCTTTTTCCAACACCCGTTCCACCCATAAATGCAACAACTAAGGGTCTCGCATTTTGCTCAACAAATAATGAGCTAGCTGTGCCCTTTTCTTCATCATACAGACTAGAGGCGAACTGGTTATCTATCCAGCCTTTTTCAACGGCTTTTTGAGCCCAGCCTTCTATATTAGAGATTAAATCAGAGTATTCGTATGCCATTTCTTTTCTCACTTCGTTGTTGTTCAGCTTTTTCTAATTGCTCTGATGAAATATTAAACCTACTTTTGTCTGAAAGCTGTTCGGGTAATGCGTATAAGGTTTTTTGCAAAAACTCGATAAATAAATCTTCTTTAACTGTTTTTAATTGATGTTGTTTTAACTCTACTTCAACCTTGTTGATATAACTACCAATCGCGCTTTCTGCAAGTAATGATGTGATTGCCAGCATTGCAGGGGTGATTATTAAATCATGTACGCCTATTCCTCCCGTCTCAAGAATCAATGCAATTGCTGCAACATCGGTCGTAACTCTTGTTGCTCTTAAGCTATTTAATAAAACAGGTTGTTCTGATAATTTATTATAAAGACTGTTAGCAGCCTCACGAACATCTTCTTGAAAAGTGACAGCATAATCATCAACCGCTAACTCATAATTCCGTAACAACTCTTCCCGCTGTTCTCTTACCAGAATATAACTGTCTTTCCACCATTTACTCTGGTTAGTATCAGAGTCTATTTTTTCAAGTAATTTATCAGAGAATGAGATTAATAAATGTTCTCCAACTTGATTTAATATCTCCTCTTCCTGACTTTCAGGAGACATTACTTTTTTACCTAAAGACATTAACTTCCTAAGAGGCCAAGTTAAAGCTCGTCGTGTTTTCGTTAATACACTGGCAAACCCAGGGACTTCCAATAAACTAAGTAACTCTACAATTGTATTTTGAAAGGTTTCATAATGCTGAGGATGATCCAGATAATCTCTTTTATATTCATATAAAGCTTGCTCAATGCAGCTATCAACCAGTGTTCTCCATATTTTTGCTGCTTCATGTTCAGCAACAACCGGTTCTAACCAGCTATGCCAATATTTATTTAATAAATCATTCTGATATTCAAAATGATTTTTTTGGGAAACCAGTCGTTCTAATCGCACAAACTGATTATTTTCAGTTGCTGGCCATTCTGGCTTACCTGTTTGTTTTTGATATAACATAGGTACAATATTGGGAAACTCATCTTTCCGTGCATGCTGCCATTTCTCTTTTAATGATCGTGCGATCAGTTCTTCCGTTCCTTCAACCAGTTTGTTAACACAAATTAATGTTGGCTGATGAAATACTTCAATTGCAGACATCATTTCCCATACTGACTGGTCTGCATATTTTTCCTTACTCACAACTAAGACCACAATATCGGCAAGAGCAATCGTTCTAATGACACCTTCTCTATAATCAACCGAGTCAATGGAATCAAAATCCGGTGTATCCCAAAAGACAGAGTCTGGTAATAATGAAGAGTCAATATTACTGTCCGTCAATGAATAACAATCATGTCTTTCAACATTTAATTCATCAATCCGTAATTGCTGAAAACGACCAAAATAGCTCTGTAATCCAATACAGTCATCAAGCGTGACATGGTTACAAAAGCCTTGAGGATGCACTGTATAACCCGCCAACGGGCTTGCTTTGGCAAGACTTGTATTAAGTATTAAGTTTGCAACTGAACTTTTCCCTGCTTGAGTCGGCCCTATAACCGCTATTTGTAACGGAGTGTTAGGATGAGTCTCTAACAACATTCCTTTTCTGATAAAAGCTTCAGCGTAAAAAAGCTGCTCAACTCGTTGTTGATATAAAGCGGCTTGCGAATCGTCTGCTTTTAGTGAAGCAATAATAGCTTGATATCTCTGATTTAGTAACTGGATAAATTTCAGCATAAAATGTGAGCTTAGGTTTATAATAACCGATTATTTTACTTTGTTTAAAAACCTGATGTCGTTACAATAATAAAATTCAGGTTTGTTAATTATGGATTGTACGCTAGTACAATACTTTCCTACTTGAGGTTTCTTTTATGAGGATTATATCAACTGTTTGTGTTTTTATCATGTGCTTATCGTTATTAGGTTGCAGTAAAGGCAGTCAAATCAATGGCCGAAGCATTAAAACTGCAAATAGATCGGTCAGTAAAATTAAAGACCGTTTGCCCACAGAACAACGGATTGAGTTTGAAGTTTCTTTTTGGACAATGCGTGATGCACTTAAAGATAGAGATGAATTTTTAGATGCGGTTGATGGAAAAACTCCCGACGAACTAATTGCTTTAGGAAAAGAAGTATTTCAAGAGCGTAAAAATGCTGGTTTTGAAAAATATAATGAATATACCAGCTGGGATCAAATGATTGCACAATTTACACAAGAAAGAATTGACCAGGGTAAAAAGCATAAAAAATCAACATCTGAAAGAGATGGTAGCAACCCTACTATTATGTATAAATTCTAAATAGATCACTTATTGCATTCATCATAAAACTAGCTGTTATTATATTAAGGTGAATGCAATCAATACTTCCAGTTTTTTTATATATAGTTACTCGTTTATTAATCTTCTCCAATCCAGCCTTGTAAAGCCTCTATTATCTCTTTAGCTTGTTTCTCACTCGAAATATTAAATTTCGATTTCTGTGAATACTCCCCATTCCTTTTTTGATAACGTCGGATAGTAAATTTATCCGCGCCATACTCTTCCTTGGTTCGATTCCAATCTTGATACTTATAAATAACGGTAGCCCACGCGCCTTTACTTAATACTTTTTTATCTAGTTCTTTAACAGTTTCTATACCACCATCTTCATAAGTTACTGTTAATTCCTCTACTGTTTCTGCCATCGCTATATCTCACCTAAAATTAAATTAATTTTCAATATTCTTTTTTTACTCAGAAATAAATAATCCAAACGCCCTGCTTCCTTCTCCTGTTTTTATCGTATCAACTACTTTTAAAGTTTTAGCATCAATAACTGAAACAGTGCTATCAAACCAGTTAGCCACATAAACATGCTGGTCATCTTTATCTGTACTAATTCCCTCAGGCTTTTCTCCTACCTCTATTACAGAAATAATTTTTAATGTTTTAGTATCTACCACAGAAATTGTACTGTCATCCTGATTTGTAACAAACAATAAGCTATCATTTAAGGCTAGAGCAGTTGCATAAGGCCTATCACCTACTTTAATTGTTGCCAATCTTTTTAAGCCGTTGCTTTGTAAGACAGTTACATCATTACTTTCTACATTTGCAGTATAAATATGTGTTCCATTACTATCGACTGACAAACCAAATGGATGCGCCCCTACTTTTGTAGTATTTTTTATTTTTAAGGTTGTAAGGTCTATTTGAGAAATACTGTCATCCATACGATTAGCAACATATAACCATTGGTTATCTTTACTCACCGTCATTCCAGAGGGTGACCGCCCAACCTCAATCATTTTAATTAACTGAAATTTGTGACTGTCAAAAACTGAAACAGTATTTTCATACCAATCTGCTACAAATATACGTTCGCCTTTTGCATCAACAGCTATACCTAAAGAAGCACCGCCCACTTTTACAATATTAGTTTGTTGAAGTTTTTTTGTATCTAAAACAACAAAACCACCACCATCAGGTGTACTAATATATACGTGCGATTTATTATTGTTTACTGCTACACCAGCTGGTTTTCCAATAACAGGAATCGTTTTAATTACTTTATTATTTTGAGTTTCTATCACAGAAACTGAATTATCTAATTGATTAGTAATAAAAGCGTAGGGTTTTGCAGTTAGGTCAAAACTAAGTAGAAACGTTGCTAAGAGGGATATAGCAGAATATTTTTTTTTCCAGCTAAGAAGATTCAAAAAACCACCATGCTCTAAATAAATAAGAGAAATAATCTATTCAAAAAAGGTAAAAGCACGGTAGACTAATGCCCACTATGCTTAAACTAAATCAAAATAATAGTATTATCTTTTCATTTTAACCGTCACATCAGACGAATCACCCAGTTTTTTTGCAAGATTAGTCAATCCATCTGTAAAAATACCTGTCACAGCTTTATCTGCCGCTTCTTCGTTTAACTCAGCCGGTGGGTTATTGTTTACATAACCACGATAATAAGTCGCTACCCAAGTGACATCTGATTTATCGCCTTTAGGTTTTACAGTAATAGTTGCTTGATAATTTTCAACAGGAACAACAGGAATATCTTCATCTTTGCCTGCATGTTGAATAGTTTTAACCGTACTCATATCCGTAATCTTATATTTATACGACATCTTATCAGCATCATACTTTTTTAATTCTTCAGTAATTGTTCCACCGTCTTTTAAAGTGATAACTCGACTTGAACCTTTATCATTCCCCTTATCAGCTTTTGTACTCTCAACGACTGGAAGCCAAGACATATCATCAAAATCTTTAATAATATCCCACACTTTTTCTGCAGGTGCATCAATAGAAATTGATACTGTTAACTTACCTCTTACTGGTCCATGAGCATTAGAAACTCCCGTAAAAAATAATAAAGCCAACGAAACAAATATCCACACTTTTTTCATATTACTTCCTAAACATATTTTAAGTTAAAATTAAAAAGCCCTTTATATTGAAGAACACTTCATTAAAGATAATTATCCTTTACTAATTAGAATCAGCTTTTATCAAATATTCTTGAACATACAGCTAAGGCTAATTATAAGGTAATTTTACAAGACTAGAATACAAATTTATTAATAGATTGCTATTTATTTAAGAATTAAAACACATGCATAGTACACACATATCATTGTCACTTTGGAGTTATAACGCTTTTAAAATATTTTCACAACTAACTATTATTTGGTTCTCAGATAAGGAAACTACATTCTTAAAATTTTTATCTATCGTTGAAATGTCAGCATACAAGACTGTCTTAGTTTCGTAAATAGGTATGATTTTAGATTCAATTTTTTCCTTTGCATATTTTTCTACTAATCTTTGCGCAGGCTCTTTCTTATCATACAACCCCAAAGAGATTCCCCCTTTATATTCCCCAGAATTAAACAGCCATGCATCCGCTATCTTTAACTCTTTAATTCTTTTCATATTTTCAATAGAATTCTCAACACTTTCAGCATTAGGATAATACACCATATAATGCCTGAAAATTTCTATTTCTTTATTAAATGGCTTTGTAAAGGCAGGATCAATTGAATTCATTTCTGTCCACTTTTTAAAAGCGTTTTCACTTTTAAATGGACCGACTTGAAAGCAATAAACTTCCTTGAGTGGTTCCTTTTTGGCATTTATTTCAGCATCTTCTGCCTTTTTATTTAACTGTGCATCATCTATCTTTATATTTAATTTTTTATCTTTTATCTCAGTATTAGCTGTCTTTGTTTTTAATTTAGTATCATTTTGACCAGCCGTTGTTTTATTTGTGGAAGTTTTTGAAGCCAATACTGGTGACAACTTTTTGTCCCCTTTCTTTTTAGTATTGGTTACACTTTTTTTCTCTTTTTCTTTAGGCACTTCACTTTGCAATAAAATTTGTTTAGGAGCATTAGGGTCGGTTTGATAATTAGAAGAAAGTGAGTTTTCTGAATTACATTCCCATAAAAAGAAAATAATATTTACCAACAGAGCTAGTAAAACAAGAATCTTCATACTACATTTTCTCCACTACAATACAAAGATAAGCCTTTTAGAACAAAATCAGGTTCAACAATTGATTTAAGATCAAGATACGTGGCAAGCAATTCAGCATCGCCCCCCGTTAAAATAAGTGTGTCACACATACAAAGATTTTTAATAGATTTTTCAATTAATCCTGTTGCTGCATACAATATACCAGAAAAAATAGCCGATTCAGTTGCGTTGGAAAGCCCAACAGGGTATTTCTGTTCAATAAATGATAAGTTTTCTGTCCCTTGAAATAATGATTGCTTCATTAACTGCACCCCAGGACTAATTAACCCGCCTAAATGATGCCCGCCTTTATCCAGACTATCAATTGTTATTGCCGTTCCACAACCAACTATACAGTTATTTCCAGGATAATAATGCCTTAAAGCAATGAGTCCCATCCACCGATCAACCCCTAACTTTTCAGGTTGTGAATAAGCATTTGTTAGGAGTTGGAGATTCTGCCGAGTTTAGCTCAATGGCAGAAGCAAAAGGGTATTCACCACTCGCTGAAGAACTGTTTAATCTACCTTTTGTTAAAGCGGTTTTCATTGCTTCAAATTTTGTAACAATTACAAAAACGGACAATCTTTCTTGGGATTTCATCACGATGGAATTACGTGAGTTCATTAAAAACTGGTTAGGTGACGCAAAGGAAGTGTTGATTAAGATGCCTCCCAAAAATGTTACTACTGAAGAAACTGCTTCTGCACCAGTGAAGGAATTTGCGGAATCAGAATATGATGATGCCATACGCGCATTATTGGATGAA
>JAKIVF010000132.1 GCA_021647145.1 Methylococcaceae bacterium
GTGGTGGAACCCAATCGCAAGGAACGCGCCCGCCAGCTGGATGAACTTCTGGACGAGTTTAAAATTTCACATTTGCGTAAATCACCGTCGATTGCTCTTTCCGGCGGTGAACGGCGGCGGTGTGAAATCGCCCGTGCGCTTGCTTCAAAGCCGGCTTTTATGCTGCTGGATGAACCCTTTGCCGGCATTGACCCGATTGCGGTTGGCGCTATTCAGGAGCTGGTGCGCCATCTTACCCGTCGGGGCATTGGCGTGCTGATCACCGATCATAATGTGCGGGAAACGCTCGGTTTGATTGACAGAGCCTATATTCTGGCGGCTGGCAAGGTGCTCACCCACGGTAGCCCGGAGGAAATTGTTAACAATGCTGATGTTCGCCGGCTCTATTTGGGCGATCAGTTTACACTTTAATCAATAATCTTCCCCTATACTCCTTTCAAGCAAGTTTCGAATAGATTTTTGTATTTCATCACTGTTCGAAGGAATAGATGGAATTTCTTTTAGTTCTGTTTTATGGCCATATAATTTTTTTGAGGTATGAGGTAAAAAAAGAGCTTCAATAAATAATTGGCCTGTTAGCAAGCTATCAAGCTGTAGTTGCATTCGTAAACCTGAATTAATTAAATCATCAACCTCTGTTGTATCCCAGCTTTTTATTTTAGTATTGACATAATCACTGATGTTTACTTGATTGACTTCAAAAACAACAGGGATCAACGTCCTATCATTTTCTTTATCACGTTCTACATTAATTTCCGTTACATGTCCTATTTGTACACCATACAATTTGATTGGTGCTCCGACTTTTAGCCCATTGATAGATTCGGTAAAAACGACGATAAATTTCTGGTTTTTACTAAACAAAGTATCACTACTAAAGACAAGAATACTGGCAATTAATAATAAAATTGCACCAACGATAAATGCACCTATAGCTGTTGGGTTACCTTTATTACTCATGAATTACTCGCTTTTGTTGTTCGTATTTAGGTGATTTTAAACAAATAGCTACTATTGTATAGGATATTAATGTAAGGAATAGAAAAGCTTACATGATTCTTATATTCTAAGAATTAATAAATTAAAACGTTTAATGGTTTCATTTGTTTTTTCCTCTGGTCAAGAATTGGCGTACTCTTGAATCGTCACATTCTTTTAATAACAACTTAGGGTCACCACTGGCTATCATAGTTTTACTTTCTGGATCAAGAAAGACAGAGTTGTTTCCAATTGCAAATATACTTGCTAACTCGTGAGTGACTATCACTAAAGTTGCACCTAAGCTATCTCTTAATTCCAAGATCAAGTCATCAAGTAATTTTGCACTGATTGGATCTAAGCCTGCCGAAGGTTCATCAAAAAAAAGAATTTCAGGATCAAGTGCTATAGCTCGTGCTAAACCTGCTCTTTTCTGCATGCCCCCACTAATTTCTGATGGATAATAATTTTCAAATCCAGATAAGCCAACTAACGCCAGTTTTAAAGATGCGAGTTCTTGTATTTCAGCTTTTCCTAAATTGGTATATTCTCCTAAGGGTAAGGCAATATTTTCTGCTAATGTCATGGCACTCCATAAAGCGCCACTTTGATATAGAATGCCGTTACGACGCATTATTAGGCTTTTTTCCTGTTCACTTGCCCTCCAGAAATCTATATCCTGGTAAAACACTGAACCCTTAGCGGGACTTTTTAAACCCACTAAGTGTCGAAGTAAGGTACTTTTGCCACAACCACTTGCGCCCATTAAAATAAAAATATCTTCTTTATTAACAGTAAAGTTTAAGCCCTGTTGAATGATAAAGTCACCATAAGCCATAGTCAGGTCGTTAACAATAATATGTGCTTCCGTTGTCATTAACTAAATACCAAGACTTTGAAATAAAATAGTGAAAATTGAATCAGCAACGACAATACTAACAATGCTTCTAACGACAGCTGTCGTCGTAGCTTCGCCAACTGCGGCTGAACTGCGACCACATTTTAGTCCACTCATGCAACCAATTCCAGCAATTAATAAACCAAAGACAAGGCTTTTTATTATCCCTGTAGCACAATCAACTAAAGTAATAGATTGTTTGGTTTGAAGATAATATTCGATTAGAGATATATCTAACATTGTGACTGCAACCCACATTCCTCCTAAAATCCCAATGATATTTGAATATATTGTTAAAAGCGGCATCATCAATACTAAGGCTAAAATTCTAGGTAATACTAAAAAATCTAAGGCAGCTATACCCATGGTATTTAACGCATTTATTTCCTCATTGACCTGCATAGTACCTAATTTTGCTGCAAATGCGGCACCTGTTCGCCCAGCCATGATAATAGCTGTCATCATGGCGCCCATCTCGCGTGTCATACCTATGGCGACAAGGTTTGCTACATAAATATCAGCCCCAAAGAGTTGTAATTGTATTGCACCTATAAATGCTAGAATTAAACCGATTAATAAACTAATTAAAGTAACGATGGGTAAAGCATTCGGGCCACATTCTTGAATAACTAGCCAGAAATCCTGGTATCTAAAGCGTGCTTTACCTTGAATAAATCTGAAAAAACTAAGCCAAATCTCACCGATAAAAGAAAGGATTGCTTTTGTTTCAGAAATGGTATTAATTGCACCACTACCGAGTATTTCTAAAAAAGACTTCTGCTGTCTGGTTTTTCTTACTCCTGTTCTTTCAGGAACTGCTGTTGCAAGTTTGAGGAGGCTTTTAGTGCCCGAAGGTAAACCGGAAATATCAAAAGCAATTTTCTTATCATTAAGACTTTTCGTTAGAATAAGAATAAATGAAACTAAACGGCTATCCCACATACCGAGTTCTGTACTGCTAATTTTAATATGCGTCGTAGCTGGGTCTTGATCTAGTTGGGTTTGTACATCATTCATGGAAGGCAGGTTATTTCCTATAACCCAGTCACCACTAAGCTGAAGCTCAAGGCAACCATTTTTATGAGGAAGTATATGATATTGGCATTGAAGATGAGGTTTTGGCATTCCAAGTCTTTTGTAGTTATTGTTACTGTATTCTTGAGTAAAAAGTGAAAATAAGTGATTAATTTAGACTAGAAAATCTGACGTTAAGCTTTTTTTCATTATGTCAGGAGTAACTAAAGTAATACCATATCAAATTATACCCCTACAGTGACTGGATATTTATTTTTAATCCTATTGTTTTAATTATGATAATGATTATTATGTCAATGATTGTATGTGAGAAAATTGCTGTACATCACATTTTACAGATGACTAAGGTGATTTAAAATCTTGATGATTATGTTGAGGCTATGATACTGTGCTAAAAAATTTGAACTTTCTAACTTAATATGGAAAGTAATTGACTAAAGGAATCTATAACTTATTAATTTTTTATTCCTAAGGTTTGTTTATAGCAGTTTTGTTTAATTACTCATAGGTAAAGGTATGCTTCGTTTGTTTCATTGTTTTTTTAAACAGGTCTACATAATAATAGGTTTATATTTATTTAGTATTTCTGTATCTCCGGCTTATGATTATTCTGATAATCAACCATACTCACAGTTACCGCCTCAAGGTCTGTCAGTGAGTGAAGTACCATTATTTGTCAGTATAGGCTTTGATGATAATAGTCTCTCTGGTCTTGAAGATTCTGGTGGTACGGGTGGCATGACATGGATTCTTGATTTTTTAAGAAATAAAAAAAACCCAGCTGGCTTGGGTAATCCTTTAACCTTTGACTCAACACCTATCAGAGTCAGCTTTTTTAATACATCTAAATATCAAGAAGAAATAGTTAAAGATGATCCTGTGTTTATAAAAAGAGCTTGGAATACTGCACTTAATGACGGGCATGAAGTTGGTATTCATACTGTAAATCATCTACATGGTAGTCAATTTAATACTGCTCAGTGGAATACAGAAATTGGTGGAGCAATTACCCACCTTACTAAGCCATTTGATGAAAATGAGCAACCAGGGAATTCAAATTCCGCATCAGGTATGGGAGCTAACCTTAATAATTTATATGGATTTAGAACTCCTTTTCTTGAATATAATAACGAAACTTTTTCTGCTCTAGTTCAACAAGGACTTACTTATGATACAAGCATAGAGGAAGGTTGGGAAAATACGATAGATGGAACTAATTTTCCATGGCCTTATACCTTAGATTCGGGTAGCCCAGGCAATCAAGATATGTTGGAAAGGGGGTTTCCAAATAAATTTCCAATATCAGGTCATCCTGGTCTTTGGGAGCTAGGCGTTAACCCTGTTATCATTCCTCCTGATAGCGCAACGTCTCAATATGGAATTAATTATTCAATAAGAGAAAAAGTCTTGGCTAATGTGTCATATTTTGATGTTGTGAGTGGAAAAATAACTGGGTTCGATTTTAACCTTTGGCAGCTAGCCAAATTAAATAAAGCAGAAACATTAGCGACCTTAAAATATACTCTAGATCTACGATTACAAAATGGTAATCGTGCGCCATTTTTATTTAGTGCACATTCTGAAAATTATGGTTCTAAAAATGCAGCATTGTTTAGTCAAATTTCAGTTCGTGAAAGACAAGAAGTTATTGAAGAGTTTTTACAATATGCAAGATCTAAGCCCGAGGTAAGAATAGTTCCTTATCAAACAGTGATTAACTGGATGCGTAATCCATCAGCAATTGACTGTGGAAATAGCTGTCCTGTTGATACTCTCCCGCCGGAAGTCACTAATCCTGGCAATCAATCAAATGAACTTGATGAATCTGTTGAATTAACTATTCATGCTTCAGACCCAAATGATTTTGATTTAGTCATTACTGCTGATAATTTACCTGATGGACTTTCAATTGATTCTGTTTCTGGATTGATTAGTGGTATAGCAACCACTGAAGGTACAAAAATAGTGACTATTAATGTGGATAATGGTGAGCTAAGTACTACACTCTCTTTTCATTGGGAAATTACCTCAAATACTTTTGAAGATCCTTGGGAAATAATTGATGCTATTGGTGATCGTATTGATAATTTACAGGAGCATAATGATGAGTTATCTGCTAGAAATTTTAAAGGTTTTCGTTATAGAAGCAGAAGAGCTAATAGATATTTTATTTCATTCTTTTTACAGCAAGCAGCTAGACAATGTTGGAATGGAAGGCCTAGGGATAGTATTTCATCTTTGAATTATGTGTTATCAAAATTAAATAGAAAAATGCGACCTGGTTCAGAACGTGTTTTACTTAGACGGAATATTTTGCGGGAAAAAGCTAATTTACAAGCCTTATTAGGAGCTGATTTTTAAAATCAAAAAATTTCCTGATTACCCATGAGCCTCAGCCAAATGAGAATAGAGTCTTTGCAGCTCTATAGACCTCGCCATTCCCGAAGTCTTTTATCGGGAGTCTATTATTGTTTGTTAGATTCCTGCTAAGAGAATGCAGGAATGACGGGGTGTTTAGTAGGGTGCTTTTAAAGTGGCTGAGACTCATGGATAATCAGGAAAAATTTTGTCTTTATTTCCATATTGTAGTAACAGAGGTGTAACTTCATTAAACTGTCTTTTACTTCAATTTTTTCTAGTCCCCCCCCCCCCAACTTTTCAATTAAATGTTCTGCAAAACCAAGAGTATTATTAATAACTTCTTATGAAAATATTAAGTGGCAATAATTTGCCAAAAAGAAGATTATTTATTGACAACAACTGGTTATTTTGCTCTATAATGCGAAAATAGCTTGTTTTATTTAATTTGGCATGGAAGTAGCTTGCCTAGTTAATTAATTACGTTTAAGAAAATCGATAAATAAGCCATGAAAAAAAAATCAGTGAACTTAGCAGTCGTAAGTAACAATACTCTTGATTCAAGAAAGGCAGTCAGCCTTGAGCATTATGATATTAGTAGTGCATTGCAAACGACACTGGAATTTTCTGAATTAATTCATATATTCAGCAATAAAATTCAATCATTTATTCCCCATAATGCGTTTTCTTATCACAATGATGATTTCAATTTAGATATAAGCAAGGGAATAACAACAAAAAACTCTTGTACATATGCTTTAAAAGTTGAAGATGTACAACTGGGTAATTTAAAGATAATGCGTAATCAAAGCTTTAGTAATGAAGAAATTAAATTACTAGAAGAGTTGCTTTGTTGTCTAATCTATCCATTAAAAAATGCTACCCTATATAAGCAAGCATTAGGTATGGCATATACTGACCCTTTAACAAAAACTTATAATAGAGCTGCTTTTGAAGATTCTTTATCAAGGGAAATAAAATTAGCTCATAGAAAATCTAATCATTTATCTATCATTTTTTTTGATATAGATCATTTTAAAGATATAAATGATGACTACGGACATGATTGTGGTGATATTGCCCTGGCTTCTGCTGCAACTTGTATTAAAGATATGCTAAGAGGAAGTGATGTAGTCTTTAGATACGGCGGCGAAGAATTTGTTATTTTGCTTAGTGATACTAATATTGATGGTGCAAAAAAGTTAGCAGAGAGAATCCGTAGAAGTATAGAGAAGCACTCCATTGCTTATGGTATGCAAATTATTAAACTAACCGCTAGCTTGGGTGTAAGTACTTTAAGAGGAAATGACACGAGTGATTCCCTTATTAAAAGAGCCGATCAAGCAATGTATCAAGCAAAAAAAAATGGAAGAAACCGAGTTCAATTAGAAAGCCCTGTCCAATTAGTTTAGTTTTAAGTTTCCTTAATATTTAACGACTTTATTTATATCTAGAAATTACAGTAGCATTACTACAATTGGCAAGTATTATTCCAAGGTCAGAATTTGAACAGTGTTTTACAAACACTACATCCTTGATACACAGCATTCTAAAAAAAATCTAAATTGATATAATATACAATATAGTCTTGGCTTTATCGCTGCCAATGTCCTGCTTTACCCCCATCTTTTTCAAGTAATTGGACAGACTGGATTACCATTCCACGATCAACTGCTTTACACATATCATAAATTGTTAATAACGCAATTTGAGTTGCATTGAGTGCCTCCATTTCCACGCCAGTTTGTCCATTGGTTTTGACGGTGGTTTGACAATGAACTCGGCTTAACTCTTTTTCAGCGGATAATTTTATTTCTACGTGCGTAATTGGCAGTGGATGGCAGAGTGGAATTAAATCTGCAGTTTTTTTACTGGCCATAATGCCTGCAATTCTCGCAACACCAAGAACATCACCTTTTTTATGTTGACCTTGAGTAATTAATTTGAGTGTGTCAGGCTGCATTTCAATATAACCTTCTGTGATAGCAGTACGGTGAGTGATGCTTTTATCTCCAACATCTACCATATGCGCTTCGCCTGATTGATTAAAATGGGTAAGTTTGCTCATTTTTTTGTATAGTAAGTCAGATGAATGTTTATTTTATAGGAACTTTTACTAATGTCGATTAAAGTCCGCTATTTTGCAAGTTTAAAAGAGTCTTTTGGACGATCAGAGGAAGAACTGGTTTTTACAAAAACAATGTCCGTTGCTGATATCTGGAAGCAAGTTAGTAAGGATAAAGATATAGCTGATAATATTTTAGCAGCGGTTAACATGGATTATGTTCAATTTGATTATTTAGTAAAAGATGCTGATGAGGTCGCTTTTTTTCCACCGGTGACGGGAGGTTGAAAATGAATATTAAGATTGTCGAAAAGTCTTTTGATCCTTGGGGTGAAATACAATCGTTTCAAAACTCCTCACCCGAAATGAGGGGAAAATATGGAGCAACTAGTATTTTTGTGGGAACCATGCGTGACTTTAACGATGGAGATGAGGTTAAAGGGATGATGCTTGAGCATTATAGTGGTATGACAGAAAAAAAATTGGCTGATATTATTACGGCTGCTATGCAAAAATGGTCGATAATTGATGTCTTAGTAGTACACAGAATAGGTGATGTATTCCCTGATGATGCAATTGTTTTAGTTGCTGTTTGGAGTTCTCACAGAGGTGATGCTTTTGATACCAGTCGGTATATTATGGAAGCATTAAAATCAACAGTTCCATTTTGGAAAAAAGAATTGTTAGTGTCAAATAATGAGAGATGGGTTGATAAAAATACCGATGGCTATAAGGTGTAATTCTACTCCCAATTAAAGGCAGGTTGGGCTGCTATCTCTTTGGCAACCCAACATTTGCATTGCCTATAACAAAGGAGCAATCACTAATGAAACAACTGACATCAGTTTAACTACAATATTTAAAGCAGGGCCTGATGTATCTTTGAAAGGATCACCAACGGTATCACCACAAATAGCTGCTTTATGAATATCTGTTCCTTTTCCACCAAGAGCTCCGCCTTCTATTAGTTTTTTAGCATTGTCCCAAGCACCTCCTGCATTTGCCATAAATAAAGCCATTAATACACCACAAACCAAAGAACCTGCCAGTAAACCACCGAGAGCTTCTTTGCCGAATAAAAAACCTACAATGACAGGGGTAAGGATGGTTACCATACCGGGTAATATCATTTCACGTAATGAGGCTTTGGTAGAAATTTCAATGCAACGGGCTGAGTCAGGAGGTGTGGTTCCTTCCATTAGACCCGGTATTTCACGGAATTGACGACGGACTTCTTCAACCATATCCTGGGCAGCTTTACCTACCGGATCAGCTTCATGGATTCGGGGCAGCAATTCGGGCTGGCGGGGGCCATCACCTTTCTGATCTTCATCGTGGTCGGCGCCGTGGCCTATGCCAATTTCGTCGCCATGCGCCGCGCCGCCAGCAAACGGGGGGGGCGCCCGTGATCGTCGAGCGCCCCAGCGAATTGCGCCGCAAGAAGATCCTGGCACACGGGTTCATGATCGCGTTCATCATCGTGATAATGTTCCCGTTTCTCATGGTGATCCCGATTTCCTTCCGTCAGGGCAATTTCACAATCGGTTCGCTCG